>CAXRDL010000001.1:0-8853 GCA_964229535.1 Flavobacteriaceae bacterium
GACTCTTTGGATACTGTAGAACTTATCATGGAATTTGAAAAGGAATTCGATATCCAGATCCCTGACGATCAAGCTGAGAATATCGCCACCGTTGGACAAGCTATCCAATATATCGAGGGCGGAAAATAATTTTTTATGCAAAACAAACGCGTTGTCGTAACCGGTCTAGGCGCGTTGACTCCTATAGGTAATGGGGTACCTGCATACTGGGACGGTTTAGTTTCTGGTAAAAGTGGGAGTGCTCCAATTACTTATTTCGACGCCTCAAAATTTAAAACCCAATTTGCTTGTGAGCTAAAGGGGTTCGACCCTGGCGATTATTTTGATCGCAAAGAAGCGCGCAAGATGGATCGCTTCACTCAATATGCGATGGTCGCTAGCGATGAAGCTATTGAACATGCTAATTTTAACCTTGACGCTCTCGACAAAACTCGTGTCGGCGTAATTTGGGGTGCTGGTATTGGTGGTCTTCAAACTTTTCAAAGTGAAGTGCTGAATTTCGCAGCAGGCGATGGCACTCCGCGTTTTAATCCGTTTTTCATTCCAAAAATGATCCCAGACATTGCTCCCGGAATGATTTCCATAAAATATGGGTTTCAGGGGCCAAACTTTGCGACTGTTTCTGCTTGTGCTTCTTCTGCAAACGCTCTTATTGACGCTCTAAACTATATCCGTTTGGGTCATGCTGATGTCATGGTTTGCGGTGGATCTGAAGCTTGTGTTGCAATCTCTGGTGTTGCGGGCTTTAATGCGCTACACGCGCTCTCTACCCGCAATGACGACCCTGAGACGGCTTCTCGTCCATTCGATAAAGACCGTGACGGTTTTGTGCTGGGTGAAGGTGCTGGTGCTTTGGTGTTGGAAACCTTAGAACACGCACAGCAAAGAGGTGCCACAATCTATGGGGAGGTTGTTGGCGGAGGCCTTTCTGCAGACGCCTACCACATGACGGCTCCTCACCCCGACGGTGATGGTGCAACCCTTGTTATGGAAAATGCACTAAAAGACGCTGGGATATCCGCCTCTGAAGTAGATGCTGTACACATGCATGGTACTTCAACTCCTCTTGGCGATTTGGCGGAGTCTAACGCCTTGAAAAAGGTATTTGGGGACCACCTATACAAGATGAATATCAATTCTACAAAGTCCATGACCGGGCATTTGTTAGGTGCTGCTGGTGTGATTGAAGCAATTTCTACCATTCTGTCGATCCAACACAACGTCGTCCCTCCGACAATCAACCATTTCACGGATGATGAAAATATCGATCCAAACATCAACTTCACTTTCAACAAAGCGCAAAAAAGGGAGGTCAATGTGGCAATGAGCAACACCTTTGGTTTTGGCGGGCATAATGCCTGTGTGGTGATGCGAAAATTTGTATAAACTGTTATGGGGTTGATTTCACTTCTAGGAAAATCTAAACCCAATCATTCATTCAAACAAACCATTACGGATATCATAGGATATTCCCCAAAAAATATCGTTCTTTTTGAGCGTGTATTCACCCATAGGTCTCTCGAAAAAGTAGGTGAGGATGGCCGAAAAATAAACTACGAACGTTTAGAATTTCTCGGTGACGCTGTGTTGGGCACAATCATTGGAAACTATCTTTTTTCCAAAATGCCAGATGCTGATGAAGGAAACCTTACACAAATGCGCTCCAAGATTGTTCGGCGTGAATTCTTAAATCATATTGGAAAATCCTTGGGGCTGTACCCCTTGCTGCAATCAAAAGTTGACAAGGATCGGTATGGCGATGACATCCACGGCAATATTTTTGAAGCTTTGGTGGGGGCTGTGTTTGTGGACGTGGGGTTTTCAAAATGTCAGTCTTTTGTGAAAACAAAAGTGATCGAGCCTTACGTTGATTTGGCTGCTTTTGAAGACAGAGTAATCAGTTACAAAGGCGTTTTGGTCAATTGGTTTCAGCAGCAAAAAATGACTTATCGGTTTGATGTGTTCAAAGATTCGGGTGCTAACAAATCGCTTGTATTTAAAGCAAAACTCTTTGTCAACAATGATCTTATTGCTTCTGCTCGGGCATCAAATAAAAAGAAAGCGGCAGAAAAAGTCTCCAAAAGAGCTTATTTTAAGTTTGCCGACCGAATTCGTCAACAAAATCAAATCAAAAACAAACTGTAATGTCTGTCTTTTTATGCCCGTCAACCCACGAACAGTTGTATATTTGTTTGATCTAAAACCAATGATGATTAAGCATACGCTTTCGTTGTCTATTGATAACTCTGATGATGACTGGATTTGTGTTCACACACCAATCCCTGATTATCAAATGGCATACCATATCAACAAGGTTTTTTCTGTTCGTTTGCGAAGACGTCCCAAAGATTATGCTTCACAAAAATCGAGTGAGCGCTTTCCGATTTTTAGCTATCAAAGAAGAAAAGAAGGAATTCATTGGCATTTGATTCGAAACAAAGTCGAAACAAGTAGTCCTGTAGGCACTGAAAGTCTTTTGTTTTCCTCTTCTGAGACCCATTATCTTTTTAAACAGTTAACCGGCGTTGATTATCTGCTGTCTATTGGAGCTAAAGTGTCAGAAAGCGTCCAAAAAAAATTAGCAGAACTCCCCGATATTCAATCTTGCTATTTCCTACCCAAACAAGTTAGCCACTTAAAACAACAGCTTAGCTTTTAAGATGAAAAATATCAAAAAAACCAAAATAGTAGCAACGCTTGGCCCTGCAAGCTCTGATCGGGATACGATTAAACAAATGATGGTTGCTGGGGTAAATGTGTTTAGAATTAACTTTTCTCATGCCGACTATGATGCCGCAAAAGAGCGTATTCAGCTTATTCGAGATCTCAATAATGAACTTGGATATAATGTCGGGATACTCGCCGACCTACAGGGGCCTAAACTTCGGGTCGGTAAAATGAAAGATGGTGTTGTCGTAGAAATGGGCGACCGTATAGTATTTACAACCAAAAAAATTGAAGAGGGTACTGCCGACCATGTATATATGAATTATCAATCTTTTCCAAAAGACGTAAAAGCAGGAGAGCGCATCTTGTTGGACGATGGAAAGTTGATTTTTGAAGTGGAGTCAACCGATGGTCAATCAGAGGTTATTGCCTCAGTCGTTCAGGGCGGTCCTCTAAAATCAAACAAGGGCGTCAACCTTCCCAACACGGAAGTGTCTTTGCCCGCATTGACGGAAAAAGATGTAAAAGACGCTGTTTTTGCTATCGAGCAAGAGGTTGATTGGATTGCACTCTCTTTTGTTCGTCATAAAGAAGACTTACTCGATCTCAAAAAACTTATTAAAAAACACGGCTCCTACGAAATCCCTATCATTTCGAAAATCGAAAAACCCCAAGCATTATACAATATTGATGAAATTATCAATCACAGCAATGGTTTGATGGTTGCTCGTGGCGATCTGGGGGTTGAGGTTCCTGCAGAGGGGGTTCCTTTAATCCAGAAAAATCTGGTACTCAAAGCAAAGTCGGCTCGAATTCCTGTCATTATCGCCACGCAAATGATGGAGTCGATGATCGACGGACTTACGCCCTCAAGAGCAGAGGTGAACGATGTTGCAAATTCGGTAATGGATGGGGCTGATGCCGTGATGTTGTCTGGCGAAACTTCTGTCGGGAAATACCCTGTTGAAGTGATTCAAACCATGCGTAAAATTGTGATTCGTGTGGAAAATTCCCCCCTGATTCGGAAATACGATCAAGCACCTCAAAATAAAAATGACCGTTTTATTACCAAGTCCACTTGCTATCACGCGGCTCTGATGGCTACCGAAATTGAGGCCAAAGCAATTTGTACCCTGACAAATAGTGGGTACACCGCTTACCAAATCTCTGCTTGGCGTCCGGATTCTTCGATTCTTGTCTTTACTTCAAACAAGCGCATCTTGTCACAACTCAATTTGTTGTGGGGGGTGAAGTGCCACTATTATGATCGTTTTGTTTCTACGGACGAAACGGTTCTGGATGTCAATCAAATTGCCAAGGAAAAGGGTTATGTTAAAGCTGGTGATTCTCTTGTAAATCTGTTAGCGATGCCTGTTGCCGACAAGGGAATGGTTAACACCTTGCGGGTGTCGGTAATTAAAGATTGATTAAAAGGCCAATTTGAGTTGGGCTTCTACTTTTTTCTTTGTTGATGGTTTTTTAAAGTTACTCAGAGAAATCCCGAGTAATCGCACCGAGTTTTTGAGTTTTTCTTGAAACAACAATTCCTTTGCAATCTCCAAAATCACGGCAATATCTGCGGTATAATACGGAACGGTTTTAGATCGGGTCTGGGTGACAAAATCACTGTATTTTATTTTGAGAGTAATCGTCTTTCCGCTGATTTTGGTTTTGAGAAGGCGTTGATCTAATGCGCTTGCAATATCTTCAAGGCGGGAAATCATAAATATCTCACTGGAAATGTTTTTGTCAAAGGTGCGCTCTGCGCCTACTGATTTTGGTTTGCGTTGTGCGCGAACGGGGCTCAGATGAATCCCGCGTACAACATCGTAATAAAACTGGCCTGATTTGCCGAAGTGTTTTTCTAAGTTCGACAGACTTTGATTTCGCAAATCTGCCCCTGTGTACCATCCTTTTCTATACATTTTCTCTGCCGTTACCTTTCCAACACCGTGAAACTTTCGTACGTCTAAATCTGATAAAAAGTTGATAACCTCTTCAGGAGGTATGGTTTTTTGACCATTTGGCTTATTGTAATCGCTAGCAACTTTTGCCAAGAACTTGTTGATTGAGATTCCGGCAGAGGCAGTAAGCCCCGTGAGCTCATAGATTTTGGTTCGGATTTCCTCCGCAATCAATGTTGCAGAAGGAATCCCTTTTTTGTTGTTGGTAACGTCCAAATAAGCCTCGTCAAGCGATAGGGCTTCTACCAAATCTGTATATTGATAAAAAATGGAATGTACGACCTTGGAAACCTCTTTATATCTCGAAAATCTAGGTTTAACAAAAATCAAATGGGGACACAGTCGCCTCGCAACCTCTCCTGACATCGCGCTTCTTATCCCAAATTTTCGCGCTTCATAGCTAGCCGCCGCGACAACCCCTCGCTCCGATCCGCCACCAACCGCAAGAGCCTTGTTTTGGAGTTCTGGATTGTCACGCTGTTCAACAGAGGCATAAAACGCATCCATATCGACATGTATGATTTTTCGGGATTGAGCCATTGTCAAATGTAATTATAGATTGTGTTCTAACACAATAGCCAGAAATATATTCCTATTTTTGAGCCATTGTGACAAATCGACAAAAGAAAATCAACGCACTCCTTCAGCAAGACCTTGCAGAAATTCTGCATCTTTTTTTGCGCAAAGAAAACATACAGAATCTTATCGTCTCGGTAACCGCTGTTCGTGTAACTCCCGACCTTCAAGTCGCAAAAGTTTATTTGTCTGTGTTTCCATTTTCTGATGCAAGTCGAATTTTGGATCTGATGGAAGAGCAAGGTGGCGGGATTAAAAACCGTCTTGCGGAGCGGATTCGAAACCAATTGCGCATTGTTCCGAATCTTTTGTTTTTTATTGACGATTCTCTTCAGCAAATCGAAAAAATAGACCGTTCTCTTCAAAATCCTGAAAATCCCTTGAAGTCCTAAGCTTGCTATGTCGTTTTCTCTTTTTGTCGCCCGTAGATATCGGTTATCATCAACCAGATTCAACACCGTCCGGCTCATCAGCCGCTTTGCGTCTTTTGTAATCGGAGTGGCTGTTTGTGCCTTTTTTGTGATTCAATCTGTTTTTTCTGGGCTTCATGATTTTGGGCTTTCCTATTCTAGCTCCCTTGATCCTGATCTGAAAATACGCGCTGTTGATTCTGCTTCATTTGTGTTGGCAGACTCTGTGGTTGCACAAATCGAAAAAATAGAGGGTGTCGGAGGGAGTGCTCCTGTATTTTCCCAAGAAGTCGTGTTGCGGTTCGAGCAACAAAACAAGTTGGTTTCCCTTCTGGGTGTTGACGATCGCTTTGATAAGCTATTTGCTGTAAGCGGTCAAATTCCTGTTGGGCGAATGGTCTCCGACGCTGGTGAGGAAATTCTATTGGGCTATGGCACTGCCATTGAGCTTGGCGCTGGCCTATATGACTATGATGGTTTTATCGAATGTTTACTCCCAAAACAAGGGCTTATCAATCCGCTCGATCCCAATCCCTTTGTGTCGCAATGGGCAACCAATGTTGGCTTGTTTCAAATCAGCGAAGAGGTTGATTATGGTTATGCCTTTGCTCCGATTCGTTTTGTCAGAAACTTAACAAACGCTTCTGCTGACGCCTACACCGAAATCAACCTCAATTTGGTCAAAGGAGCGAAAGTAAACGATGTGGTTGAGAGGGTTCAAGCTACACTTGGGGCTTCGTTTGAGGTGATTGAAAAAGAAGCGTTGAATCCAGCGCTCTACCATATGCTTCAAACTGAACGAATCGCTATTTATCTGATCCTTTCACTGGTGCTAATCATTGCATTATTCAATGTTGTGGGGGCTGTTGTGATGATGGTTTTAGACAAGCGCGAACAGCTTCAGACTATCCACAGAATGGGTTCTCCCTTGCATGAAATCCGAAATATTTTCTTTTATCAGGGCATGCTTCTCAGTGGTGTTGGGGGGGTTGTTGGGTTGCTTATTGGGATTGGTGTTGTCGTTGCACAGTCCGTTGGTGAGTTTATTCTGGTTCCGGGAACACAATTGCCATACCCTGTTCGTTTTTCGTTTGAAAACCTTATGGCTTTGGTGGTAATTTGGGCGGGGCTTAGTGTTTTGGCTGCATGGATTGCATCTGCGGTTGTGCGCCCACGGCTTTTGCGCTAGAACGATAATTCCGCCTCTCCAAAAACAGATTCAACCTCGTCAAAAACTGCAAAAACATCGACAGAATCGTCAGAGGTGACCATTTGTTGTCGGTATTCCTTAAAGTGAGGGATTCCTTTGAAATAATTGGTGTAGTGGCGACGTGTTTCAAATACGCCCAATTTCTCTCCCTTCCATTCAATGGACATTTGCAAGTGGCGTCTCGCCATCTCAACACGGTCTTTTATGTTTGGTGGTGATATGTGCTGACCCGTTTTAAAGTAGTGCTTGACTTGTGCAAAAAACCAAGGGTTTCCAATGCTTGCCCGGCCAATCATCGCTCCGTCTAGTCCAAACTCGTCGCGCATAAGCACCGCTTTTTCTGGACAATCTACATCGCCGTTTCCAAAAACTGGAATATGCATCCGGGGGTTGTTTTTTACCTCCGCGATCGGATGCCAGTTCGCTTCCCCTTTATACATCTGTGCCCGAGTACGCCCATGAATGGAAATCGCTTGTGCACCCACATCTTGTAGTCGTTCGGCAACCTCAACAATATGTATGCTATCATGATCCCATCCCAAACGCGTTTTGACGGTAACGGGCAATGCGGTTCTCTCAACAATGGCTTTGGTTAAAGAAACCATCTTTGGAATGTCTTTTAAGATCCCTGCTCCTGCCCCTTTGCAAACTACTTTTTTCACTGGGCAGCCATAGTTAATATCAATAATATCTGGCTTTGTCTTTTCGACGATATCAACCGCTTGTAACATCGAATCTAGGTTTGCGCCAAAAATTTGAATCCCTACGGGTCGCTCTTTTTCATAAATATCGAGCTTCATTACACTTTTAGCTGCGTCTCGAATCAGGCCTTCACTCGAGATAAACTCCGTGTACATCACGTCTGCACCTTGTTCTTTGCAAAGCGCGCGAAAAGGCGGGTCACTCACGTCCTCCATCGGCGCAAGCAAGAGCGGAAAAGGCCCTAACTCGATGTTTCCGATTTTGGCCATTAGTCCGTGATTGGTTGATAACGGTTTTCAATTTTTAATGCGATGTCTTCGTCAAAAACTGCATCTACTTCTCCGTCGTTTAAAATGTATACCCGTGGTGGGCTTTCGCCGATTAAATCAAAAAAGGTGTTCACGTCGATTTTGGCATACGGAAAAGCACTATTTGTCATTTGCTCAAATTGCTCAACGGTTGTTTCCCCTTCTTTAAAATAGAGTGCATAGGTGTCGGGAAGTAGATTCTCTTTTTGAAGTTTTCCAAGCTCCTCGCTCAATTCTTGACAGTGTTCACAATCCAAGTTAAGTATGGCAATCATTTTCTCCCCCGATGACAAATCGGTTCGTCCCGAGTAGGTAAAAGAGGTGTAATCGTTTATTGGAAACTCTCCTTGGTTCGGAATCGGTAAAAAGCCCCACATAGAGGAGATAAGAACTGCTGCACCCCCTAAAAGAATGGTTTTATTTGTCGGTTTTGAATCGCCTTTGATCCACAACCAAACCGAAACCGCTAGCATCAATACGTTTTTAGCAATCGATTCGGCGGGTGACATGGAAATCATTTCTCCAAAACACCCACAATTTTCTGTATCCCCGATGACCCACAAATACCCAAGATGAAGGGTAAACCCAACCAACATCAGGCTGGCAATCGCCATCAGCTGCTTGGTGTAATAGGGAAGAAGCATAAGAAGTCCGAGAGCAAACTCAAACCCGATAAGGAAGCGTGCGGCGTGTTGAGCTTGACCCCTGCTTGACAACAAGCCCTGATCGATCAGGGTGATTTCGAAAAAGCCAGGGCCGACAAACTTGGTGTATGCGGAAAAAATAAACACAAGCCCAAGGAGAATGCGAAAAGCGTTTTGTATGCGTTTCATCGGTTCAATTTTTTTCAAAAATAATCTTTATTCCCATTTACAGGGTGCAATTAAGTATCTTTGTTGTCCTTTTGACTCGTTGATGAAACACATTCGGAATTTTTGCATCATTGCCCATATCGATCATGGTAAAAGCACCTTGGCTGACCGTTTGCTCGATGCAACTGGTGCGGTTACTGAACG
>CAXRDL010000002.1:0-13189 GCA_964229535.1 Flavobacteriaceae bacterium
GGGATGGGCTACCAGCAGCATAATTTTTAACCTCTTCTTTGGGAGCTGAGAAGACTTCCTTTTTCTCAACCGGAGCAGGGGCAGCGTCACCCGCTGGTCGTTCTGCCGCTGTATCGATCAAACAGACCACTGCACCTACAGCCACAGCATCACCGACCTCAGCTTGTAGAGTAATGGTCCCACTAGCTTCAGCGGGAAGTTCCAAGGTGGCTTTGTCAGAATCGACCTCCGCAATGGTTTGGTCTTTTTCGACATAGTCTCCATCCTGAACAAGCCAGTCTGCAATTTCAACTTCGGTGATCGACTCCCCTGGTGAGGGGACTTTCATTTCGAGAATCATGTTTTTATAATTGTCTTTGTAAAGTTAACGCATATTATTTTTAGAACGATCAAACACATAGTCCAAGACTTGTTGGTGTCGTCTCTTAAATCGTGTTGCACTACCCGCCGCTGGTGTCCCATAGAACCGTCTGGAAGCCACGCGAAACTGCTGGGCAGCTGGTAAATGCAATAGCAAATGACTCCAAGCTCCCATATTGCGGGGTTCTTCTTGCGCCCAGACCACATCAGAAACGTGGGCATAATCTGCCAAAATATTTTCAATTTCGTTTTTTGGTAAAGGAAACAATTGTTCTAAACGGATGATGGCAACATCATCACGACCTTGTTTTTCACGCTCATCGATCAAGTCATAATAAAATTTACCTGTACAGAACACGAGAGTTTTGGTGTTTTTGACAGGGATCTCGTTTTCAAGAATGATCGGTTGAAAAGACCCTGTAGTAAATTCATCAACGGTGGAAACCACTTTGGGATGGCGCAGCAAACTTTTGGGTGTAAACACAACCAATGGTTTGCGGAAGTTAGGCTTGACTTGTCGGCGTAAAACGTGGAATAAGTTGGCTGGCGTGGTCACATCAACCACATACATATTGTCTTTGGCGCAGAGTTGTAGATAGCGTTCCATACGCGCAGAAGAGTGTTCGGCTCCCTGTCCTTCATAGCCATGCGGAAGTAAAAGGACGAGTCCATTTTGGAGTTTCCACTTGTCTTCGGCTGAAGATAAGTACTGGTCAATCATAATTTGCGCACCATTGCTAAAGTCACCAAACTGCGCTTCCCAAATCGTAAGTGCTTTGGGTCGTGCTAGGGCATAGCCATAATCAAAGCCCATGACGCCATATTCAGATAAAAGTGAATTGTAAATCGAAAATTGACCTTGGTCTTCAGAAATTGAATTTAACAAAATTACCTCCTCTTCGGAATCCTCAACTTTGATCACTGCATGGCGATGTGAAAAGGTTCCGCGCTCAACGTCCTGACCAGAAACTCGAACATCATGGCCTTCGGCAAGCAAAGACCCATAGGCCAGCATCTCCCCCATCGCCCAATCCAAGGTTTTGGTTTCAAAAAACATCTTATACCGCTCACCAATCAAGCGTTGAATTTTGCGGATAAACGATTTGTCTTCTGGAAGTTTTGTAATCGCACTCCCTACTTTTTCCAAAATTCCAATGTCACAAGACGTGTCTATGCGACCTAACATCCCATCGACTTTCACACGCTGAAAGCCCTCCCACTCATCTTGCATAAATGGAGTAATGATGGTATTTTGCTCTTTGCGAGACACCTCAAGGTTTTCTTCCATACGCGCCTTATACTCCCTTTCCATTTGCTCGAGTTCGTGATGCGTAATCACACGTTCGGAAATGAGTTTTTCGGCATAGATGTCTCTCGGGTTTTTGTGATTAGCGATGGCCTTGTAGAGTTTCGGCTGGGTGAATCGCGGTTCGTCCCCCTCATTGTGTCCGTATTTTCTATAACCGAGCAAATCGATAAAGACATCTCTTTTAAAACGATTTCGGTAGGCTACCGCAAAGTGCATGGCGTGAACCACCGCCTCCACATCATCCGCATTGACGTGCAAGACTGGTGATAAGGTGGCTTTCCCAACATCGGTACAATAGGTGCTAGAACGACCGTCGAGATAGTTGGTGGTAAAGCCAATTTGGTTGTTGACCACAATATGGATGGTACCACCAGTTTTATAGCCATCGAGCTGCGCCATTTGCACGACCTCATACACAACCCCTTGCGCAGCTATAGCTGCGTCACCATGAATGAGGATTGGCATCACCTTATTGGGCTGGTCGGGATAAGTCCGATCTTGCTTGGCTCTGGCAATCCCCTCCACAACAGCATTGACTGCTTCGAGGTGAGATGGGTTGGGTGCGATATTGAGATTGACCCAAAGTCCCGAATCCGTCATCCGATTGGAAGTCCAACCGAGGTGATATTTCACATCCCCATCAAAAACTTCTTCCTCATAATCTTTTCCGTCAAACTCGCTGAATATATCGGTTGCTGACTTTCCAAAAATGTTGGTCAGCGTATTGAGTCGGCCGCGGTGTGCCATCCCAACCACAAATTGCTCTACCCCATCCAAAGCAGCCGTTTCGATAAGCGCGTCTAAAGCGGGGATTAGGGACTCTCCACCTTCAAGAGAAAATCGTTTTTGACCAACATATTTGGTGTGTAGGAATTGCTCAAAGGTAACTGCTTCATTGAGTTTCTTAAGGATTTGCTTTTTTTGGTCATTGTTAAAATTTGGATGGTTTCCATTTTTATTGATCCACTTCTGAATCCAATTGACACGCTCGGGATGACGTATATACATATACTCCATACCGATCGACTCGCAGTAGATGCGTTCGAGGTGAATGATAATATCAGCCAAGGTGGCTGCTCCGATCCCGATGATATCTCCTGCGCTAAAAACGGTTTTCAAGTCATCTTGATCCAGGCCAAAATTTTTGATGTCTAAAGTTGGACTGTATTGGCGTCGTCTGCGAACGGGATTGGTTTTGGTGAACAGGTGGCCACTTCCCCGGTAGGCGTCTATGAGCTTAACAACGCGAAATTCTTTGAGAACATCTTCAGGGATTTCCACATCCGCTTGCTGCTCCATGCCAAAGTCAAATCCTTGAAAAAAGGCGCGCCAGCTGGGTTCTACGCTATCAGGGTTGATCAAATACTGATCATACAGTTCTGCAAAGTGAGCTGTATGCGCAGCATTCAAAAACGAATACTTGTCCATCTTGGCAAGAGTTTGCTTATCTGTATGACAAAGCTACGCTATTTCAAGTAGATAGCACATATTGTTGTTGAGAAAAAAATAGATAAAATCCGTGCGAAAAAGTGTATTTTTGAATGTGTTTGGACTCGTCGATTGCAACAACTTTTACGCATCTTGTGAGCGGATTTTCCAGCCATCTTTAGAAGGGAAACCCATTGCTATTCTTTCTAACAATGACGGTTGTGTGATTGCGCGTAGCAATGAGGCCAAGGCCTTGGGCTTGCCCATGGGTGCACCTGCACATCAGTACAATTCGTTTTTTAATCAACACAACGTCAAGGTGTTTTCGTCAAATTATCCATTGTATGGGGATATGAGCCGGCGTGTGATGGACGTGCTTAAGCAATTCACGCCCTTAGTGGAAATCTATAGTATTGATGAGGCGTTTTTGCAATTTGAAGGATTTGAACATTACGATTTAGAAGCGTACGCACGGGAAATCCGAAAACGCGTACGCAAGTGGACGGGCATGCCCGTTAGCATCGGACTGGGTCCAAGTAAGGCACTGGCAAAAGTAGCCAATCGAGTGGCCAAAAAATTTGCAGATCGCACAGGAGGTATCTATGCGATCGACTCTGAAGAGAAACGCATCAAAGCATTGAAATGGTTGGCCATTGGCGACGTATGGGGCATTGGACATCGCCACAACAAACGGCTGGTGCTTCGCCAAGTACGTACTGCCTATGACTTTACCCAACTCTCCGATGCTTGGGTGCGAAAAGAAATGAGCGTGGTGGGACTTCGTCTCAAACACGACTTGCTCGGAAAGTCTTCGATTCCGCTAGAAATGATTGCAGCTCCCAAAAAGGCCATTGCCACCACGCGTAGTTTTGAATCGCTGATCGATGATTACCAAGAACTGCGTGAACGCGTTTCGACCTTTGCGAATTTATGCGCCGAAAAGCTACGCCAACAAAATAGCAGGTGCCATGCGCTGGTTGTATTTGCGCGAAGCAATCCCTTTATGCCCGACTTGCCACAGTATCGCAATAGCACCATGATCAGTTTGCCGTTTGCTACCAACTCTAGCTTAACCCTGAGCAAAACGGCTCTCCACGGCCTTGACTTGATCTATAAATCCGGAATATCGTACAAAAAAGCGGGCGTGATGGTTACGGGGATTGTGCCAGAAGATGCCTATCAGATGACCTTGTTTACCTATGAAAACCCAAAGCACCAAGCCTTGATGCAACGCATCGATTACCTACACAAACGCTTTGGCCCACATAAAATAAAAATCGCAAATCAAGACTTGAACAGAACCTATAAGATGAAGCAAGCACATTTGTCACCACGCTACACAACCGATGTGCGTGATGTGATTCGTGTGCGCTAAACGTAAAAAGAAATAGGTTTGGAAAAAGAAGGAGGGCTACATTTCTTCACTCCTGACACTTCGGGAAAAGGGGTGTGGTTAGCAGGAGAAGGTGTATCGGCGGGGTTTCCGTCGCCAGCCGATGATTTTAATGAAACACGAATTAGCTTAGACAAGGTGGCTGTCAAAAACGAAGCTGCTACTTTTTATGCACGGGTTGCTGGGCAGTCGATGATCGGAGCTGGTCTAGACGACGGGGATTTGCTGGTCATTGACCGTAGCTTGGAGCCCCAAGACGGGAAGATTGCGGTTTGTCTGATCGACGGTGATTTCACAGTCAAACGACTCAAAGTCGAAAAGGACTGCGTGTGGCTTATGGCTGAAAACAAACGCTACAAACCGATTCAAGTAACTGAAGAAAACGAGTTGATGATTTGGGGTATAGTGACCCATGTACTTAAGGCGCTTTAACCACAATTCGCTTATTCACCACTGATTGGTCAAAGACAAATTGCAAAAAGTAGATTCCAGAAGTTGCGGGCATCTTGATTCGCTCGGCTGAACCAGGTAAACGATTCATTTGCTTGCCTTGGAGATTGTAAAGTACGATAGAACTGGCATTGATATTTGGGGGGGTGTCGACATAACTTGCATGAACTGGGTTAGGAATAAACAATTCAAAGTCAGTTTGTACAGTAGGGTTAGAAAGAGAGCTATTCCATGCCGCTTGCTGTTGGTCGCCCCAAATATAATCGACAAGTTCTGGGTGATCAATAAATGGGTTTCTGTTACCCTGATAACTGTAAATCACATCGTTTCGATTGCGCTCAAAATCATCAACAGGATCCAATTCGTGCCATTGGAGAAGAGTAGATCGAACCCCATGACGTGGGAGTATGCTAGAGGTAGAAAGGATCTCTTCAGTCATTTCTAAATCCTCTTCTCCACTATCTCCTTCGTAACGCACATCCATATAAAAAATGATGCGCGCAACATCCCCTTTGTCCTCATCGCGAGGTTCAAAAACAAGAGCTGAATCACTATATGAATTTAAGTAGGTCTGATTACAACTATTACTAGTGCAATCATCAAAACTGTAATTTAATCTTGTTGAATTGACTTGTATATTACTGGCTCGTAAATTGTGAACGTCTGTTCCTTCACCTATAGCAGTTCCAAAATCGCCTCTAGACTTAGCCCAGACGTGCTCACGGTTCCAACCACCACCTCCATTATATTCCTGAGGACCATTTACAGATTCTCTGGTGTAAATAAGAATCACATTATTTGAGTTTGTAGGGTCTGCGTCGGATTCTTGTAAAATATCCCAAGTATCAGTAGAGCCACTTGTATACGGAAATTCGTTATGATCATCAATAATATTATGCAAGGCTGATCTTAGGGCCTGATCGGATTTATTTTCAGCAGAATTATAATAACCATCAGGAATTTGAGCATGCAGGGAAATATAGAAACTGAATGCAGTTAAAATTGTATTAAAACTGATTCTCAAAAACTATTGCTTTAAAAAGAGTACATCGTCTACAAAATAACCTCCATCAAGAGAAGTATCATTTCCAGAGCCAACATACTTAAAAGCAACATATAAGCTACCAGAATAACTAGATACGTCAACCAATCCAACGTCTTGAAATGCGTACCAAGAAACATCTTCACCTGGAATGGTGACATTTATTTTATCCCAATTTGCAGCTAAAACATCACTTCCATCAAAATCGGTTGATACAAATACTTCAAGAGTATTGTTTTCCTCATCATCAAGATGATGTTGAGCCAGTTTAAAATTAATGTAAGCATTTGATGCCCCGGTTAAATCAAATGCTGGAGTAATAAGCCAGCCAATATTAACATCATCTCCAGTATTGAACCCACTAAATTCAACATACCCATTACCACTGTAAAATTGTTCAGTCCACAACTCACCTCCCACTTCGGCATAGTTTATCCAACCTGAATAGTCAAAATTTGAATTATCAACTACATTGTCAAATGTTTCATCAAGCACCTTTTCAAAATCATTGACGTTTAAAAGAGAACATGCTTCTCCAGTGAGGTTTACATCATTAATCGAATTTAACATCAAAACTAAATTGTCTCCATTATAAGTTTTACTCACAATTCCGCTTATTGTTCCAGTGCCAGCAGGGAGAAGGTTTTGTTTAAAATTTGCAAAAGCACTTGTTTCTAATATAAACGATTTTTTTCCAAATCCTTCGCAAGCCTCAAGGGTTCGTTGAGTATCGTATGAATCGTTTGGGTCGACATAGGGTTTACCAACCTGACTGGAAACAACACTCACATTGGCAACTTCAACCATCATTCCAATATGAGCATCTGAAATGTCAGAAAATTTTACTGGCAGCGGAGTAAGTTCCGAAATCGTAGAAGAACGCAAAATATGGTTCTTAACAACAGCCTCCCTTATATTCGAAATTCGATTTTGTCCAGCATCAAATTCTCCTATCGAAATCACTCCATCTCCTGTACGATATTCTCCAACATATAATCCTTTAAGATTAACATAAACTTCACGACCCAGGTTGAACATATTGTAAGAATCTGACACATCAATCAAAACGCGAATTGCATCAGTGGGTGATATGGAATCATTTTGAAGATAGATTTCTTTATAAAAATTGCCAGTAGCATCAGATGAAGTCACATAGCCTTTCATAACCAAGTCAGACGTGATCTCGGTAGCCTCCCCCGAAACATGAAGATCCTTCAATTGAGCAATCGAATACATCGACATTGTCCCGCTTTCAACATCGGTCAAAAGCGTGGTGAGCATTTGGTTCTCCTCCGCCCCAAGGCCGTAAGGAATGTCAAAAACATCTTCTTGTTGACAGGAAACAACGAATACAGCTGCTAATATCAAATGCGTAAATCTGTTAAATAATTTCATCTTACTTTCTTTAAAATCGTACATATACATTCAAAAAATAATTTGTTCCACGTCCGTACCAGTATTTCGGTCCAAACTGCCGTTTTGGTGAAGAAAACTCCTGACGAAGTTCTCTAAAATTGGCATTCCTTGACTGCTCAAATCCACCAGTCTTAAAGGACTCATTGAAAAGGTTATTAATACTTAAGAAGAAGCCCAAAAAGTTTCGATTGATCCGCCAGGATTTACCAAGTACAATATTAGATACCATATATTCACCAAATTCTTCTTGTTGTAGGAGTTCGCGTGCTAAATCTGGATCATAGTCGTTGAAGGGTAATCCATCGCTATCCAACAAAAAGTTTTGGGTACGATTGATCGGACTGGCGTCAACATAAGTGTGATTGAAAAAATTGGTTGTAAACCCAAACCACCAGTAATTTTCTCTGTATTCAAATCCAATTGAATGTGCCTCTTGCGGGCCATTGGCAATGCGCAAGTTTTTCATTTTTGCAGTACCAAAATCTAGATATCCAAAGTCGTCAGAGGTCAAATAGACACTCGGATTATTAGAGTAAAGATGACGCCCAATCGAAGCAGCTCCTTTGAGGGTAAGTGCCGGAAGAACATTGGCTTCAAAACCAAACTCAATTCCTTGGTACTCCTTGTCAATATTCTGAGAAATCTCTTGTACAAAAGATGATGTATCTCCCCCAATCCCTTCGGCAAAAAAGAAGGAGATTTCACTAGCATTAGTTATTGCTGTGTGATAAGCTGTGAGTCGGGCTGTGAGTTTTGGTGCTCGCAAGATATAGCTTATATCAAAAGCGGTGAGTTCCTCAAGCTCAAGTTCACGCCCTGCTAGCTCGCCGACGACATAATGATTTTCCCTCGAATTGGCGTAGGTGTTTCGCAAGTGTGGTGCACGCTGCATCCATGCTGCATTGGCGTCAAACAAATGAATCCCACTGAGCTTGTATGTCAATCCAGCTTTTCCGCTCAAGGCATCAAAGCTGAGTTTTTTCCCTTTGCCAAATGAATTATCAGCATAGGCGCCATGGCGATATAGCCCTTCGCGTTGGTATGAGGTACTTTTATAAGAACCTGCTGCAAACCCATCAAATCGATTCAATGAAAATTGAGCTTTTACAAAGGCCTCCGTCTGCTGGACATCAAAAATATAATTGTACTTAAATCGATCCCCCACCCCTGCTGTTCCATCCGGATCTTCAAGGTTGTAAGCATACCCATCGAAAGAGTCGCGATTCAAATAATTAGAAGCGCCCATCAAGTCCTGGATTTCAGCAAAATTTTCCGATTGAACATCTTGATGTGTCAATGCAAAGACCACACTAACCTCGTCGGACAAAAAAGATTTCAAGGACGTGTTGAGAGTCAGTTGTGTATCATCAGATCGATCCTCATAAAGTACATAAGCTGCTGGCAAATCGCTAGCGGAAGCAGTGATATTGGCATCGTAAATGCGATTCCAGTCAATTTGACCGTTGGTCAACAATTGTTCTTGTGCGAGGTATGCTCCAGCATAATCTGGTCCGTCAGCGTCAGCAAGAAAATAACTTGGTAATTTTTGATAATAAGTTGGACTTGGATTTGCCCCGCCCGGATAATCAAAGCGGCTATTTCCCAATTCTCCAAACTGATAGGCAACGCTAGATTGTAGTGTAGTTGTGGGAGACAATTGGATTTCGTGATTCAGCATAACGATTGGCTCATCAAGTCTTTTGACTCTTGAGTTTCGCTGCTCTCCATTTTGATTGCCCCAGTACTCGTTGTACCTCGTGCCCATTAGGTCGTATACTTCTTGGGTGTTGGGGGACGACTTCCCTCTGCGATTGGGAGTTGCAATCAGCGTAAGATTTAAACTCTGTTTTTCGAGCACCTTTTCAACAGAAAGCATAAAGGATTGGGCGTCATAGAAAGTCCCATCAGAATAGCCTGACTCTCCCCATCGGTTGGACACTGCCAAAGCATAAGCCCATCCTTTAGTGTTGAGCCCACTTGCATAACTCACCAAGACACGATTGGCATAGGATCGATTGGATGATGAATAGGTCACACGTCCACCACTGCGGTATGAGGAGGCTTTGGTATTGATATTGGTCGAGCCAATCAATCCCCCAAATCCATAGTCCGAAGTCTGTAGGCCGGCATTAAATTCTTGGTTACGCATCAGATCATTAAGACCGCCCCAATTGCTCCATTGTGGACGACCGTTAAAAAATTTATTCATCGGAACACCATTCATAAGAACAGATCCTAAATCGGAGTCAAGACCTCGAACCCGGAAGAATGAAGAACTAAATTCATAGGCAGCAGTTCGTAAAAAAACATCTCGAGAAGATTGCAGTAAACCAGAAATATTATCAGCTGCTTGGTCATCTTCACTCAGTTCATCGTCACTGAGAGTAATCAAACTCATCGATTCAGAAAATTGATCTAGATCATCAACTACAGCAGAAACTAAAGAAATCGTTATTACCTCACCTGGCGTCACCTCAGTGACATAGGTTTGGTATGAGTCTGCGGAAACCGTGAGTAAAGCCGCAGAAGATATATTCAAAACAAAAATTCCGTTTTCATCGGATTGGGTTTGCAAAGCGAGTTCTGGAGCTTGCACAAGTGCATTTTGAACGGGCTTGCCATCTTGGTTCAAAACCAAACCAGAAACATTATTTTGAGCAAAACCAAAGCTCATCGATAGAAAAAACAAAATAAAAATGCGCACAAAAATGATTTTTAATTTGTTAGCAATTTAGATTTATTTTGGTTAAAATTGAATAATATTTATGAAAAAAACATTAACAATTATTCTGTTCTTTTTTGTGCTCTTCTACACATGGTCACAAAATCAAACCTATGCCGTTGAAACCATTGCGTTTTACAATGTTGAAAACCTCTTTGATCATTACGACGATCCCAACACACGAGACGATGATCGCACGCCTGAAGGAAGAGATCGCTGGACAGAAGATATTTTTGAAAAGAAGCTGACCAACACCGCCATTGTAATCGCTGATGTAGCGCGAGAACTTACGGGTGGACCTCCTGCTGTTATTGGCCTTTCCGAAGTTGAAAATCGTTATGTGGTTGAACGACTCGTTGAGACGCCCCAACTTAAACAATATAATTATGGGATTGCTCATTTTGAGTCGCCTGACGAGAGAGGGATTGATGTTTGCTTGTTGTACCGAAAAAGTAAGTTTACCCTCTTACGCGCCAAAACACATTTCCTTTCCCTCTTTGATTCTGATGGTGATCGTGACTTCACGCGAGATCAATTAGTTGTCTCGGGATTGCTTGACAATGAGCTCATTTATTTGATTGTCCATCATTGGCCTTCACGTAGTGGTGGTCAAGCAACGAGCGAGCCCAAGCGGATTGCAGCAGGTGAACTAAACAGACAAACTGTGGATTCTATTCGCTTGATTAACCCAAATGCTAAAATTATCAATATGGGTGATTTTAATGATGACCCCAATAACAAAAGTGTTGAAGACGTTTTGGGTGCTATTGGTGATCGAGATAAAGTAACTGAAGACAGTATTTTTTATAACCCTATGATGTCTTTTTATAAAAAAGGAATTGGAACAAGCTGCTATCGCGACAAATGGAACGTATTGGACCAAGTCCATGTCAGTCCAAGTTTACTGGACGAAAGCGATGCAAACTGGTATTTTTGGAAAGCAGGGATATTTAATCCGAGTTATCTCTACAACAAAAAAGGGCGATATAAGGGCTACCCATTTCGCAGTTTTGCTGGTGGTAAATTTACAGGTGGTTACAGTGATCACTTCCCTGTTTATGCTCTACTTATAAAAAAGCAATAAAAAAAGCGGAACATAAGTCCCGCTTTTAAAAAATTGGCTAACGAAGTTTACTTCTTTAAAATATTAAACACTTTAGCGCTGTTTTCATTTTTAATCTCAACCATATATAGTCCAGATTTTAATGAGCTAACATCCAATGTGTTAGTCACTTTACTTTCAAGCTGACGTTTTCCAAGCATATCAAATACAGTTGCTTGAACAGGTGATGTTAAACCAGAGAAGTTAAGTTTTGTTTGAACTGGGTTTGGATAAACATCAATTTTTATGTCTCCAAAATCAAAAATTGATAATGATGCGTCAGTGTGTGGATGACTTCCAAGAAAAGTCCATGTTTCATTGTCTAAAACTACCCACTCTGAATCATCAGAATTAGTGCCACGACTTTTGTCCCAATCTATATTTCCTGTTGTAACACTTGATTTTCTAACTAGAGTATTGTCTTGTGTGGCATTAGCTACACCAGCAACCTCCCATCCAGATCCGGGATCAGCTTGCCAATCTCCAATTACATCAATTACAGTGAAACCAGTAACCTCTCCTTTGTCTTTTTTGCCATCTCCATCTGCATCATTCCAAGTACCACCCTCTACTAACTTAAATCCATCATCTCCATTAGATAAGTAAGTGTGGGTATGGTTGCTGAAGTTTTCTATTGCAGCATCTGCTGATCCATGAGTAATGACATACACCCCGCCAGCAGCTATTGTTGCCCCAGCCGGAAATTCCTGCCAATAATCGTATTCTCCAATAACGTCAGGAGCATTATTGCTGTTTGGAAAAGCATATGTTGACAAATCAATAACTGCATTTGTTGGATTATATATCTCTAAGTATTTATTATTAGATGAACCTTCAGCATACTCGCTAAAAAATATAGTTTGAGCTGACAAAAATGAAATTGAAAATAGGGCAACAATCGTGTAGAGTTTTTTCATAATTATTGTTTTAAAATTTTATTAAATCTAAAAAAAAAAAAAACACCACGAGTTTAGTTTTGAAAACTTCATGATTAATTAACATTATTACTTAAATTTATCTACTTAATTAAATTATTAACAACAAACAAAATGAGAAAATTACTTTTTTTAATTCTGCTGGTATCCACAACCGGATTTTCACAAGCATTTATGGAGTTTCAGTTTGATGCCAAAAGAGGAACTCAAGACGCAATTTTAGCTCTTACTGATGAGCTATGGGGTGAAGCCGAGTTTAAATCTGGCGGAATCAACATCGAATCAATAAATATTGGTAACGAGAAATCCTCTCACAGAATATTATTATATGGCGACCCTGCTAATTGGGGGCGTTCAGATACTCTTAATATCAATCGGGACAAATGGCAGGCATTTGTTCAAAAGCTAAATAATCATATTGATGATTGGACGCATAGTTCATCAGGCCACGTTTTAAGTTGGGTTAGTGATGACAGCGAGGATAACAAATATGTTCAAATCTATGAGCTAATTGCTTACGAGCCTGAAAAATTTAAAGCTGCGCATGATACGCTTGTAAAAGAATTTGCAGATGCCATGGAAGGACGTGCTGTTGGTTTTGGAACCTATCAAATTGGAGGTTATAAAGGGGCAACTCATTGGGTTGCTATTGCCTACAAAAATTGGCAAGATCTTATGACTAAAACTATGGAGCTTAAAGAGCGTAAGAAAGAATGGCAGGCTTATTATAAAAATCGAGGCAAAGTTCAATCGATTAGAAATTATACAATAAGGGTTGAAAAATCATACTAGAGGACTAAAAAAAAACCCTTGCTTGAGCAAGGGTTTTTTATTACATATTATTCAGAAAATGTATAATTCCCTTTTGCTTGATACCATGCCTTTAGCTTCCCGTCAACAATATGATACCACTCAATATAAGTAGCATCTGCTGATTCAAATTGTGCATTTACCCACTGCCCATCTTGATTGTCTGCTGCGGGGTCATCTGATCCTTTGGGATGAACAGAAAAAGCATATACAGTCCGCCAG
>CAXRDL010000003.1:0-10013 GCA_964229535.1 Flavobacteriaceae bacterium
ACAATCGGAATAAATTATCCTTTTTAAAGGTTAAATTTTATTCTATTTTTGCGCCTTCAAAACAATAAAAACCAATGAGTCACTCTATTCAACCCGGCGTAATTACCGGTAAACAAGTTCAAGAAGTTTTTCAACTCGCAAAAGATAAAAAGTTTGCTCTTCCTGCCGTGAATGTCATCGGGTCGAGCTCGATCAATGGCGTTCTTGAAACCGCTGCTTCCCTCAACGCACCTGTTATCGTGCAATTCTCCAATGGCGGAGCACAATTTAATGCGGGTAAGGGGCTTTCTAACGAAAACCAACAGGCAGCTATTGCTGGAGCTGTAGCAGGCGCAAAACACGTGCATCAATTGGCAGAAGCATACGGAGCGGTTGTGATTCTACATACCGACCATGCTGCCAAAAAGTTATTGCCTTGGATCGATGGTTTACTCGATGCAAGCGAAAAGCATTTTGCAGAAACAGGGAAGTCCTTGTTTAGCTCTCACATGATTGACCTTTCAGAAGAACCGTTGGAGGAAAACATTGCAATTTGTAAAGAATACCTCAAGCGCATGTCGAAAATGGATATGACTCTTGAAATCGAACTCGGCGTAACTGGCGGTGAGGAAGATGGCGTTGACAATACCGATATTGACAGTTCGAAACTCTACACCCAGCCAGAAGAAGTTGCTTACGCTTTTGAAGAGCTTTCTCAAGTTAGTGATCAATTCACCGTGGCTGCAGCATTTGGAAATGTGCATGGGGTGTACAAACCTGGAAACGTCAAGTTGACTCCCAAGATTTTAAAGAACTCTCAGGAGTTTGTCAGTGAAAAATACGGTTTAGAGCACAACAACATCGACTTTGTATTTCATGGCGGATCAGGGTCAACTGTAGCCGAAATCACCGAAGCCATTGGTTATGGTGTAATCAAAATGAATATCGATACGGACATGCAGTACGCTTTTATGAGTGGCGTTCGGGACTATGTTCAAAACAAATCTGATTATCTCCAACAGCAAATCGGAAATCCAGATGGAGACGACGTGCCTAACAAAAAGTTTTACGATCCTCGTGTTTGGTTGAGAGAAGGAGAAAAAAGCTTTATCGATAGACTCAAGCAAGCTTTTGAAGACTTAAACAATGTGAATACATTGTAGTATTGTTTGGTTTTTTATCTTTGATTAAAATAAAGCCGTATGCCTTGGTTTAAACGAACAACTAAAGGAATCCGAACGAGTACGGAGGATAAAAAAGACACACCCCAAGGTCTTTGGTATAAATCCCCAACGGGAAAAATAATCGACACAGAGGAACTGGCTGAAAACTTTTATGTTTCACCAGAAGATGGTTACCATGTTCGGGTTGGGAGTCAAATCTACTTCAATTTTCTTTTTGACGAGGGAAAATTCAAGGAGCTTGATAAAAAAATATCTTCCAAAGACCCACTTCAATTTGAAGATTCAAAAACCTATAAAGATCGTTTGTCTGCAGCCCAGAAAAAAACAAAGTTATCCGATGCTATTCGCACAGCAGTAGGCAAATCGAATGGCAATCAGCTTGTCGTGGCATGTATGGATTTCGCATTTATCGGCGGATCTATGGGGTCGGTTGTTGGAGAGAAGATTTACCGTGCGGCGGATTATGCCTTACAGAAAAAAATACCCCTTCTGGTGATTTCCAAATCTGGAGGTGCGCGTATGATGGAAGCGGCTCTTTCTTTGATGCAAATGGCAAAAACCTCGGCGAAGTTAGCGCAGTTGGCAGATTCCAAAATCCCATATATCTCGTTATGTACAGACCCAACAACAGGAGGAACAACTGCATCTTTTGCGATGCTTGGCGATATCAATATCGCTGAACCTGGAGCTCTGATTGGGTTTGCTGGGCCTCGCGTCGTTAAAGACACCACTGGACAAGACTTACCAGATGGCTTTCAAACAAGCGAGTTTGTTTTGGAGCATGGCTTTTTGGATTTTATCACCCATCGAAAAGATTTAAAACGAAAAGTAAATCTATATTTGGACTTGGTTCTCAACCGACCAGTGGTGAAAGCATAGGTTTTTCACATTTAATCCCTACATTTGCACCCTCAAGAAAAAATCTTGGGTTTACATAATAATCATTTACAATAATATTGGCATGTATTTAGCAACAGTAAATAAGAAAGAGATTTTTAAGAAATACGGTTCATCCGAAACAAATACTGGATCTACCGAAGGCCAAATCGCTCTCTTTACGCATCGGATCAATCATTTATCCAATCACCTGAAAAAAAATCACAAAGACTTTAATACCGAAAGATCGCTGGTAAAGCTCGTTGGTAAACGAAGAAGTCTTCTCGATTATTTGAAGAACAAGGATATCAATAAATACAGAGAGTTAATCAAAGAACTCAACATCCGAAAATAACATAAAAAGCATCATGGTTTTTCATTGGTGACTACGAACGCAACACAACAAACGTTCACATTTAAAATGAAAACATATGATACCAAAAGTATATACCGAGTCAATTGACTTGGGAGATGGCCGTACCATTACCATTGAAACGGGTAAGCTGGCCAAACAAGCAGACGGCTCTGCTGTTATTCGCATGGGCGACGCCATGATTCTTGCCACTGTCGTATCGGCAAGACAAGCGTCAGACGTTGACTTCCTACCGCTAACTGTAGATTACAGAGAAAAATTTGCTGCTGCTGGGCGTTTCCCAGGTGGCTTTTTTAAGCGTGAGGCTCGTCCGAGCAACGAAGAAATTCTAACCATGCGATTGGTGGATCGCGTTTTGCGACCACTTTTCCCAAAAGACTATCACGCAGAAACACAAATCATGCTACAACTGATGTCGCATGATGAAAATGTAATGCCCGACGCCTTAGCTGGATTGGCTGCATCGACAGTGATTCAGTTGTCTGACATACCATTTGAATATCCGATTTCTGAGGTGCGTGTGGCTCGAATTGATGGAGACTTTATTGTCAATCCGAGCAGAGAGCAATTGCAAGAGTCAGACATTGATATTATGGTGGGTGCGAGTGCAGACTCTGTCGCCATGGTTGAAGGTGAATTTGATGAGGTTTCAGAACAATGTATGGCGGATGCCATTCGCTTTGGTCATGAAGCCATCAAAAAACAAATTGAAGCGCAAGTTCGATTGGTTGAGGCCGTGGGTAAAAAAGAAACACGCACCTACGAACCAGAAAACCACGATGAAGAATTAGAGAAAAAAATCCATGACTTTGTTTATCAAAGTTGTTATGACATTGCAAAGCAAGGTCTTTCCAAGCAAGAACGCGGTGAAAAATTCTCTGAACTCAAAGAAACGTTAGTTGCTGAATTTTCAGAAGAGGAGCAAGAAGAGCATGGGAAATTGATTTCCAAATACTTTGGAAAAGCACAAAAGGAAGCCATACGTGAACTCGTTTTAGCGGAAGGCATTCGTCTAGATGGTCGTCAGACTACAGACATTCGTCCGATTTGGTGTGAGGTAGATTATCTACCTTCTACGCATGGTTCTTCAGTCTTTACCCGAGGAGAAACCCAAGCATTGGCGACGGTAACGCTCGGAACTTCCAGAGAGGCAAATATTATTGATTCTCCATCGAATCAAGGAGAAGAAACCTTTTATTTACACTACAACTTCCCCCCATTTTGTACGGGTGAAGCACGACCACTCCGCGGTACTTCACGACGTGAAGTTGGACATGGTAACCTTGCGCAACGTGCACTTAAAATGGTGATGCCAGAAGAGTCGCCATACACGGTTCGTGTCGTATCAGAAGTTTTGGAATCAAATGGTTCGTCATCTATGGCAACAGTTTGTGCTGGCACCATGGCACTGATGGACGCTGGTGTTCAAATCAAAAGCCCCGTTTCAGGAATTGCAATGGGATTAATCTCCGATGGTGATCGTTTTGCTGTTCTTTCTGATATCCTTGGTGATGAAGATCACCTTGGTGATATGGACTTTAAAGTCACCGGAACAGACAAAGGGATTACGGCTTGTCAAATGGATATTAAAATCAAAGGCTTGTCCTATGAGATTTTAATCCAAGCATTGGAACAAGCGCGTCAAGGCAGACTCCATATCCTTGAAAAACTGACTGATACCATTGAAGTGCCTGCGGAATCGATTAAGCCACATGCGCCGAAAATGATCAACTGCAGAATTCCAAATGAGTTTATCGGTCCGTTTATTGGCCCAGGCGGTAAAGAGATTCAAAACCTACAACGTGAAACAAGCACGACCATCGTAATCAATGAAGACCCTGATACGCAAGAGGGAATTGTTGAAATCCTAGGAACCGATCAGGAAGGAATCGATCAAGTGCTTGCTAAAATTGATGCGCTCACCTTTAAGCCCGAAAAAGATGAGGTTTATAAGGTTAAGGCGATTAAAATTTTAGAATTTGGTGCTGTGGTTGAATACCTCGAAGCACCCGGCAACGAAGTTCTTTTACACATCAGTGAAATGGCTTGGGAGCGCACAAACGCAGTTACCGACGTGGTGAATGTTGGAGATGAGTTTGAGGTCAAATACTTAGGCTTTGACCCACGTACCAGAAAGGATAAAGTCTCACGAAAAGCTTTGCTTGACAAACCAGAGGGCTATGTGGAGCGTCCACCGAGAAAAGGTGGCGGTGGCGGTCGAGATCGAAAAGGCGGTCGAGACAATCGAAACAGAAGATAATTTTACAAAACCCCCTTTTTGGGGGTTTTTTTACTACATTGCTTTGCCTAATTCATTGTTGGTTTCCAAAATTTAATCCCCATGAAAACGTATATATTCACCTTCCTACTGATCGCCGCCCAGCTGTATTCACAAGACCGAATTACTGGAGAGCTTTTTGCGACACGGTCAGAGGTCATTGCCCAAAATGGTATGGTGGCTTCAAGCCATCCTCTTGCTACTCAAATTGGAATTGATATCCTGAAAAAAGGAGGGAATGCCATTGACGCTGCCATTGCTGTAAATGCGGCTCTTGGCCTAATGGAGCCAACTGGCTGTGGGATAGGCGGTGATCTATTTGCCATTGTTTGGGATCCAAAAACCAAAAAGCTACATGGTTTAAATGCCAGCGGCCCTTCACCTCAGACCCTTTCTTTGGATTTTTTCCTTGAAAACAATTACGAAGTTATCCCCTATTACGGCGCTTTGTCTGTCAGCGTTCCTGGAGCAGTTGCGGGTTGGACTGCCCTAAATGATAAGTTTGGCACTCTTACAATGGATCAAATCCTATCCCCTGCGATACACTATGCCGAAAATGGTTTTCCACTTACCGAGCTCATTGCGTATTATATGCAACGATCTGTTCAACGATTTATTAGAGCCGATTACCCAAACATAAAAGAAACCTATATGGAACCAAATGGTGGGAAACTGCCAAGTGAAGGTGAGATTTTCAAAAACCCACTTTTGGCCCAAACCTACAAGACCATTGCAAAAAAAGGGAAACAGGGGTTTTACAGAGGGAAAGTCGCTAGTGCAATAGCAGAAGAGGTACTACAACAGGGCGGATTTTTGACTACAGCAGATTTATCCTCTTATGAAGTGGAGTGGGTTGACCCTGTATCGATTAACTACAGAGGATACGATGTATGGGAACTTCCTCCAAACGGACAAGGAATAGCCGCACTGCAAATACTCAATATTTTAGAGGGTTATGACTTTTCAAAAATAGCTTTTGGAAGTGATGAGCATATCCACCTGTTTACTGAAGCAAAAAAACTTGCTTTTGAAGACCGTGCCAAATTCTACGCAGATACGTCCTTTTCAGATGTTTCTATCGAAATACTATTAAGTGAATCTTATGCAAATCAAAGAAGAGCGTTGATCAAAGAGAAAGCATCGATGTATTCAGCAGGAAAAATCAGTGCAGGCGAAACGATTTATTTGACTGTCGCTGACAAAGATGGGTATATGGTGTCTTTGATACAAAGCAATTACTTTGGCATGGGCTCAGGCGTTGTGCCTAAAGGAGTCGGTTTTATGCTGCAAAACCGAGGTGCTTTATTTAGTTTAGATGAAAATCACGCCAATGTCTACGCCCCTGGCAAACGTCCGTTTCACACCATTATCCCAGCATTTGTCACTAAAAATGGTACTCCATTTTTGAGTTTTGGGGTCATGGGAGGGGATTTTCAACCCCAAGGCCATTCCCAAATCGTGATGAATATCATCGATTTTGGTATGAATGTTCAAGAAGCAGGAGATGCCCCAAGATGGGATCATAAAGGGTCCTCAAGCCCGAGAGGAAATCTGGCGACTAACAATGGAAAAATCCGTGTGGAAGACGGAATTCCATATAAAACGATTCGTCAGCTTATGTCTCGAGGACATAATGTCGGATTTACCTTAGGAGAATTTGGAGGCTATCAAGCGATATTATGGGACGAAAAAAACAAAGTGTATCGCGGTGCTTCCGAAAGCAGAAAAGACGGACAAGTCAGTGGATACTAAAACTTAATATTAACAATAAGGGCATGAAAAAAATCACTCTATTTATATTTGCGCTCGTAAGCACACAATGCACAACTGAAATGCAACAACCACCAATCGCCAAACAAGTCCCAAAGTCTTTAGAAATTCACGATGACAAACGCGTCGATCCCTATTTTTGGATGCGTTTGAGTGATGCGCAAAAAGAAGCCGAACAAGCAGACGAACAGACGCAGGATGTACTTGACTATCTCAACGCAGAAAACGACTACCTAAATGAGGTAATGAAACCCACCGAAAAGCTGCAAGAAACCCTCTATGAAGAAATCATCGGACGAATCAAGCAAGATGACTCTTCGGTCCCCGTTACGGTGAATGGCTACACCTATTACACCCGATTCGAACAAGGACAAGACTATCCCTTTCACTGTCGGAAAAAAGCCGTCGAGGATAGCGAAGAAGAAGTGATGCTCGATGTTCCCACAATGGCTGAGGGATTTGCCTATTATTCCATTGGCGGGCGAAGTGTGAGCGAGAACAACCGCATACTTGCCTATGGCGTCGATACGGTTTCTAGAAGGGAATACACCTTGCATTTTAAGAATTTAGAAACGGGAGAAATCCTCGATGACAAAATCGAAAATACAACTGGTGGAATCACTTGGGCCAATGACAACAAAACCGTTTTTTATGTCAAAAAAGACCCGGTAACGCTTCGTGCAAATCAGATATTTAAACACCGATTGGGAACGGACGTCAGTGCGGATGAACTCGTTTATGAAGAAACCGATGAGACCTTTTCATGTTGGATTTCAAAAACCAAATCACGGGAGTTTTTGATGATTGGAGCAAGTCAGACCCTTTCCACAGAGTATCGATTTTTAGATGCCAATACCCCAGATGGCAACTGGCAAGTGATTCACCCGCGGGAACGAGACCTCGAATACTTTGTTGATCATTATAAAGATGATTTTTACATCATCACAAACGATCAAGCCAAAAACTTTCGTTTGATGAAGACCCCCGTTGACCGTCCACAAAAATCAAATTGGACAGAGCTGATTGCACATCGCAATGACGTGTTGTTGGAAGACATCGAAATTTTTACGGATCACCTTGTTGTCAATGAGCGGCATAATGGGCTTACGCGTCTTCGCATCATCCAATGGGAAGGTCAGACCGAGCATTATATCTCTTTCGACGATCCAACCTACGCTGCCTGGATTTCTGCAAACCCAGAATTCAACGCAACCCAACTTCGTTTTGGATACAGTTCATTGACCACTCCAACATCCATTTACGATTACGAGCTAAACACCAAAGAGAAAACACTCAAAAAACAGGACGAAGTGTTGGGTGGGAAATTCGATTCGCAAAACTATCGTTCAGAACGTATACTCGCACCAAGTCGAGATGGGAAAACAAAAATTCCGGTTTCGCTGGTCTATCACAAAGACTTTGAAAAATCAGGCGACGAACCCTTGCTTCTCTATGGCTATGGCTCCTATGGCAACACGATTGATCCTTGGTTTAGTTCGGCTCGATTGAGTCTGCTAGATCGTGGTTTTGCGTTTGCCATTGCACACATTCGTGGGGGGCAGAATCTAGGTCGTTCGTGGTACGAGGATGGGAAGCTGCTAAAGAAGAAAAACACATTTTATGACTTTATAGATGTTGGGAGTCATTTGGTAAACGAGGGTTATACTTCCTCAGACCATCTGTATGCGCAAGGAGGTAGTGCAGGTGGATTACTTATCGGTGCTGTGATCAATATGGCGCCCGACCTGTGGAATGGCGCTATTGCGGCAGTCCCTTTTGTCGATGTGGTCTCTACAATGCTCGACGAAACGATTCCACTGACGACCTTTGAGTTTGATGAATGGGGTAATCCAAAAGATAAGGAATACTACGACTATATAAAATCCTATTCTCCCTATGATAATGTCGAAGCAAAAGACTATCCGCATCTGCTGATTACAACTGGCTATTGGGATAGTCAGGTGCAATATTGGGAACCTGCCAAGTGGATTGCCAAACTCCGAGCAACAAAAACAGACAACAATTTATTGTTGATGGATTGCAATATGGAGGTCGGACATGGTGGTGCTTCTGGTCGTTTTAAACGATATAAAGAGGTTGCCTTGTCATACGCTTTTTTACTCCACCTCGAAAAATAATTGAATTTTTGTAACCTTTTGGTTCATCTCATCGTATAACCACTGAAAAAAAAGAAGATGAGACAGCTGAAAATTACAAAGCAGGTTACCAACAGAGAAACCGCTTCACTTGATAAGTATCTACAAGAAATCGGAAAGGTTGATTTGATTACAGCAGAAGAGGAAGTAGAACTTGCCCAACGCATCAAAGCGGGAGACCAAATTGCACTTGAGAAGTTGACAAAGGCAAACTTGCGATTTGTGGTTTCTGTGGCAAAGCAATATCAAAATCAGGGTCTCACACTTCCAGATTTGATCAACGAAGGAAACTTGGGTCTGATCAAGGCCGCAAAACGATTTGATGAAACGCGTGGTTTTAAATTTATTTCTTATGCCGTTTGGTGGATTCGTCAATCGATTCTACAAGCACTCGCAGAGCAATCGAGAATTGTGCGTTTACCCCTCAATAAAATTGGGTCGATCAACAAAATCAATAAGACCTATGCATACCTAGAGCAAGCCCATGAGCGGATGCCTTCTGCTGAAGAAATTGCGAAAGAACTCGATATGACGGTTTCTGACGTTAAGGAATCGATGAAAAATACAGGTCGTCACGTGTCCATGGATGCGCCACTTGTAGAGGGTGAGGATTCAAACTTATATGATGTCCTTCGAAGTGGGGAATCGCCAAACCCTGACCGTGAGTTGTTGCACGAGTCATTGCGAACAGAAATTAGCCGTGCTCTTGAAACCCTAACGCCAAGAGAGTCTGATGTGGTTCGTCTTTATTTTGGACTGGGCAACCAACACCCGATGACGCTTGAAGAAATTGGAGAAACCTTTGACTTGACTCGCGAACGTGTTCGTCAAATCAAAGAAAAGGCAATCCGTCGATTAAAACATACGTCTCGAAGTAAAATACTGAAAACCTACCTCGGGTAATGAGTGACAAAAAGCTGATTGCGCCTTCTATGCTTGCTGCTGACTTTAGCAATCTAGCGCATGATATTGCATTGGTAAATCAAAGTGATGCAGACTGGTTTCACCTAGACGTTATGGATGGGGTTTTTGTGCCAAATATCTCCTTTGGCATGCCAGTGATCAAATCGATGGCAAAGCATACAACAAAACCGCTTGACGTCCATCTGATGATTGTTGAGCCCGATCGCTACATCCAAACCTTTGCCGATTTGGGAGCCGATGTGTTGACCGTTCACATTGAGGCATGCACTCACCTACACAGGAGCTTACAGTCAATCAAAGCGGCGGGAATGAAAGCTGGTGTCGCACTAAACCCTCACACACCAGTTGCATCCTTATCACACATCATTGCAGATATCGATTTGGTGTGTTTGATGAGCGTAAACCCAGGTTTTGGTGGCCAATCGTTTATAGAAGCGACCTACGAAAAAGTTCGTGAACTAAGAACGCTGATC
>CAXRDL010000004.1:0-9165 GCA_964229535.1 Flavobacteriaceae bacterium
AGTTCTGAATACCAATTCCCATCGCAAGGACGACGGCGCCTGCAATCGACGCCTCTGGCAGTCCTGCGGCAACCCCGCCAAACAGTACGCCTACTGCCAATCCCTCAGGGATATTATGGAGAGTAATGGCAAGGACAAGCAGTGTTGATCGATGCCATGGGGTTTTCACGCCCTCTGGCTTTTGAAAATTGATGTGAAGGTGCGGAAGAACCTTGTCTAGTCCAAAAATAAATAGGGCGCCAAGGCCAAACCCAACAGCTGCTGGAATCACTTTGACAAATCCCTCTCCTGGACTCATTTCAATTCCAGGCGCTAGCAAGCTCCAAAAGCTCGCCGCTACCATGACCCCACCAGTAAAGCCGAGCATCCCATCCAAAAAGGCACGGTTCATGGTCTTAAAGAAGAATACAAATGACGAACCGAGTGCGGTCATTCCCCAAGTGAATAATGTGGCGTATAATGCCCCTAATACTGGGGGGGTTTGCTCAAAAAAAGAAAAAATTTCTTGTAACATGAATTTAAGGTTTTATATAAATATTTTCAGCTGTTTTTTGGGTAATCATCAGTGTTGAGTTCCCTGCTTGTATGTGTAGGGATTGGTCAAAATCTTCGCGGTGCAATATCATGAGTGGCGTCCCGATTCCAATCTGTCTTCTATCGAGATAGCGTAAAAAATCAGACGAGTTATCCTTCACCCCAACGCAAACCCCCTCCTTGTTTAGCGGAAGTTCGGCGAGTAAAATTTTATTGTAGGATTTCATAAACAACGCCCTATTGGGTATGGGATCGCCATGAGGATCATGGGTGGGGTAGTCCAAAAACCGTTCAAGCTCATTGGTCAGTTTCTCAGACTGAATGTGCTCAAGCTGTTCGGCAACCTGATGCACCTCATCCCAGTTAAAATTTAAGTGTGAGACCAAAAAGGACTCCCACAAACGGTGTTTGCGCACAATTCGCAATGCCGTTTTAACTCCTTCGTTGGTCAGAGAAACACCTTGATACTTTTCATACTTTACCAACTTTTGTTCTGAGAGTTTTTTAAACATATCCGTTACCGAGGAAGGCTTAGCACCTATTTTGTTGGCAATACTTGTGGTAGCCACAGTCCCACTTGCAGATTGAGAAGCGTGGTAGATCGCCTTGAGGTAATCTTCTGTTGATAAGGTTTGCATTTCGCAGTAAATATATTAAATTTAGATTAGACTAAAAAATTTATTTAGATTAGACTAAATATATTGGATTTTTATATTTTGTATGTTTGTATTTCAGAGAATAAGGGATTGCAACAACTAGATTTTATCATATTGGGTGGTGGCGCTTCGGGACTTCAATTGGCCTACCGCTTAAGCAATCATACTGCTTTTGCAAACGCTTCCATTCTTATCCTTGAAAGCAATAATCATAAAGGCAACGACAGGACATGGTGTTATTGGGAAGCCGGTGATGGGGAATGGGATGATTTGCTCCAAAACCAGTGGAACAAAGTACAATTCAAAAGTAAGAATGTTGACAAGACCATAGATTTAGGAAGTGCCTCTTACAAAATGCTTCGGAGTAAACCGTATTATGAGCGTCTTCATCAATCCTTGGCAAAAAACAAGTCAATTCAAATCGAGTATGCACGATGCACAGGCTTTGTCGATCAGGGCTTACATGTGAACGTAAGTACAGACAAACAAACCTATCGGTGCTCGACTCTTTTTAATAGTATTTTTGATTGGAACGTCCTGCGCAAACAAAACCGATATCCTGTTCTACAGCAACATTTTTTAGGGTGGTACATCAAAACTCCTCGCCCGCTATTTGATACTGAAACTGCTGTTTTTATGGACTTTACTGTTCCCCAGCTCCAAGAAACTCGCTTTATGTATGTACTTCCTTATACACAAACAGAAGCTTTGATTGAATACACCCTGTTTTCAAAAGAGTTGCTCGACAAATCAGAGTATGAAGATGCGATTCGAGACTATCTTCTAGACAAAAAAATTACGGATTATCAGCTTATCGAAGTCGAACAAGGGAGTATTCCGATGTGTTCCTACCCCTTTTGGGAAAACAACTCTAAAAATGTTCATTTTATTGGTTCTGCAGGAGGTTGGACCAAAGCGAGTACGGGCTTTACTTTTAAAAATATCAATCGAAAAACAACCGCTTTGGTGAATCACATCGCTGCCAAAAAGCCCCTGAGCCGTTTTGCGAAAAAAAATAGATTTTGGTGGTATGACCTCCTATTCTTAGACATTCTAGCCAAGTACAATCACAGGGGGGCCAGCTTGTTTTCAGGAATGTTTCGCAACAATAGCCCAAAACGAATTTTTCGGTTCTTGGACGAACAAAGCCATTTCTTGCAAGAGCTCATGATTATGCGTTCGTTCCCTACACTTCTATTTGTCAAGCAATTTTTTAGACGCCTATTTGGTGCGCACCATTAATTCCTCTGCAAACGCAGTAAAATATGCAAGCTGACTATCCGCTAGAGACGATTGGTTCAAGGAATCCAATGCGTTTTTGGTATAGGTCATCACCTGTTCTGTTGTACAGCGATGGGCATCTGTTGATTCATAGATGGCTTTGACATCATTTATTTTTTGGTCTTCATCCTGGGGGGTCGAAGACATCAGTTGTTCAAAGTCTGCGAGGTCTTTGGCAGTAGCATTTGCGCGCGTCAGATGATAAAGAATCGTTTTTTTATTTTCAATAATATCTCCCCCAACTTTTTTACCAAAAGTTTTTGGATCTCCAAAAGCGTCCAATAAGTCGTCTTGCAGTTGAAAAGCAATGCCGAGGTTAACCCCAAAATCGTACAAACGATCCGCTATTTCTGCTGATGCCTGTCCGACCAAGACCCCCATACGAAGGGCACAACCAAGCAATACAGCCGTTTTTAGACGAATCATATGAATGTACTCATCCATACTGACATTGTCTCTGGTTTCGAAATCAACATCATATTGTTGTCCTTCGCAAACCAATATCGCTGTCTCACTCAATAGTTTGGTCAGCACCGAAAACAGGGCATCATCATACGAATTGAGTTGTTGGTAGGCCGTCACCAAAAGAGCATCTCCTGATAGAATACCAGTATTAACGTCCCATTTTTGATGAACCGTTTGCTGTCCGCGGCGCAATGTTGCCTCGTCCATGATATCGTCATGAAGCAAGGTAAAGTTGTGAAATAACTCCACAGCTGTAGCTGCTCCAAGGGCTAAAATGGGATCCTTCCCTGTCGCCTCACACGCCATGAGTGCAAGAACAGGGCGCATTCTTTTCCCGCCGAGTTGCATGATATATGAAATGGGCTCATAAAGCCCGATCGGTTCCTTTTCAAATCGCAAGGAAGACAGGTGGGTGGAAAATAACTCTTGATACGATTGTACCGAACGCATGTCCATCAAATTTGAACAAAGGTACGACTCCTCAGAATTAGACTAAAGTAAAAAAAATGTAAACTCGGGAAACTTTTTTTGTTTTTTACGTTTCCAATGCTATATTTGCTCCGCTATGAAATCGATTGACTTAGAAAAATCTATCGTTGTTACTTCTACGGAGTTGTTTCTCACGCTTGGTTTTAAGAGTGTGACCATGGACGACATTGCAGAGGAAATGAAAATTTCCAAAAAAACGATTTATACCTTTTTCGCAAATAAAGAAGCATTGGTTCAATCTGTTGTGTTCTCAATGTACAGCTATATCACGACCAACCTTACGCAAATTCGTGAAAAAGCCAACAATCCGATTTCAGAACTCTACGAAGTCAAAATGTTTATCATGCACCAACTGAAGGGGGAAAAAACATCCCCCCAACATCAGTTGAGAAAATACTATCCAAACATTCACAACGAACTTCAAAAAAAGCAATTCGATTTTATGACAAAATCGGTCAAAAAGAGTTTGACCAAGGGCGTTGAAATGAAGCTTTTTCGCCCCTCAATCGATATTGACTTTATTTCTCGTATGTATTTCAACGGGATGGTGGGAATCAAAAACGTCGATATGTTTCCGATCGAAAAATACAGCCCCGAACAGCTTATGGAAAACTATTTAGATTATCATTTACGTGCCATCGTAACAGAAGATGGTATGAAACTTTTGTCCTCATATATTAAAACTAAATCATGAATCGCTTATTCATCCTTGTTATTTCGCTTCTGCTCACCCCCTTCGGGTGGAGTCAACAAGCCCTAAGTTTGACCGATGCTATATCGGAGGGTTTACAAAACAATCGAGCCATGGTCAATGCCAATTATGATATTCAAATTGCGCGTGAACGCCAGTGGGAAACGATTGCAACTGGTTTGCCTCAAATCAGTGCTTCTGCTGCTTACAATAAAGACCTCGAACAACGAACTTCTATCGTTCCGGGTGCTTATTTTGGCGGATCTCCTGGAGAGTATTACCCTGTTCAATTTGGTACCGAACAAAGTGTGGACGCTTCCGCACGATTAGATCAATTGATTTTTGATGGCTCCTACCTAGTTGGTCTTCAAGCATCGACTGTGTTTTTAAAAATCTCTAGACAAAATAAAGTCAAAAGTGAATTGGAAGTCAAACGTCTGGTCACCGATGCTTATGTCAATGTTCTGATTGCTGAAGAGCGCAAACGAATTTTGAAAAAAAACCTAGAAAACCTCGAAGGAACCCTAACCGATATTCGCAAAGTATATCTGCAGGGCTTGGTTGAAGTCGAGCAGTTAGAACAGTTAGAAATCACAAGTTCTTCTATCCAAAGTGCGCTGGACTACATCAGCAGAATGATTCCCATTACCTACCAAATGCTCAACATGGCCTTGGGAAGAGACTTGACGGACAAAATCGTATTGGCCGATACCCTGATGAGGCTCTGTGTGCAAAGTGAAACGAGTAACGAATTGACAGACTGGGTTATTGACAAAAATATCGACTACCAAATTGCACAAAACAACTTGCGTTCTTCTGAATTATTGCTCAAACTCGAGCGATTCCGAGCACTCCCATCCATTTCAGCTTTTATCACAAGTGGCTATGACGCCTACAACGACGACTTTACCTTTACTGAAAAGTCGCAGCAGTGGTATGGTCGCTCTGCCATTGGTTTGAGTCTCCGCCTGCCTGTTTTCACCTCTGGCGCAGGTCAATCGCGTACCGACCAAGCCAAGCTAAATGTCGCCAAAGCCAAAACCCAACTGGAACAAGTTGAAGAAGAACTCCTTTTACAAAAAGCAAGTGCACACAATCAATTTACCTTGGCGCTGGAAGAATTTCTAAGAAGTCAGGAAAGTTTGGAAATCGCCTATCGGATTGAGCGAAAAAACGAAATTAAATACACGGAAGGAGTAACTGGCAGCTTCGAGCTACGACAAGCGCAACTCCAGCTTTATGACCTTCAAAATCAACATCTCAATGCCATGCGAGACATCATCAAATCAAAAACTGAACTCGATATATTATATCATCCATCAACTGAAATCTCAAAAAAATGAAACACCTAATTCTTGTTATTACATGTTTTGCCCTAATCTCCTGCAGTAGTGAAGAAGAGCCAACAACCCAAGATCTGATCAGCAATGAAAATGTTGAAGGTCTCGAACAAAAGCGTTCTGGACTCGTAGGTCAAATTGAAGAACTGCGAACTGAGCTCGGCTTGGTAACAGGCGCCCTCAACCGCTTGGATACCACCAAAAAGCGAGCGTTGGTTTCTGTGCTCAACGTAAGCCCTAGCGAATTCAAACACCGCATTTCACTTCAATCGATCGTGAAAACAGATCAAAATATGCTGTTACAACCCGAAATCATGGGTGCCGTTTCCTCGATTTCTGTTCGAGAAGGGCAACGTGTAAACAAAGGGCAAGTATTGCTCCGCATCGATGATGGCGGGTTGAAGCAAACCATACGTTTACAAGAGGCGCAAACTGCTTTGGCAAAAACCGTCTTTGAGCGTCAAGAACGCTTGTGGAACGAAGAAATCGGGTCTGAAATCGAATACTTACAGGCCAAAACCAACTATGAGAGTCAACAAAGCCAATTGGCGCAACTCAACAAACAGTTGGAAAAAGCAGTGGTTCGTGCCCCATTTGCTGGACAAATCGATGATATCATGGTAGAAGTAGGTCAGGTGGTCAGCCCAGGTGTCATGCCGCTTCTTCGACTCGTCAGTACACAAAAAATGTATGTTGAGGCGGATGTGCCTGAACGCTATTTACCAACCGTATCAAAAGGCACGCCAGTACAAGTAGAAATCCCTGTGCTAAACACCTCATTTGATGCACGCATATCTCATCGAGCGACCCATGTCAGTACTGAAAATCGAACCTTTCGCGTAACCGTTGATGTTGACCCAAGCATAGCTGTCAATCCCAACCTGCTTAGCACACTCCATATTTTTGATTATATCAATCCCCAAGCACTGTTGATTCCAGGGAGTATCATCTCTGAAAATGCTTCTGGGGAGGAATTTGTTTTTGTAATCGATAAAGACAATCAAGCCCAAAAAGTGTTTATCCAAACAGGCTATGCAGAGAACGGAATGGTAGAAGTCATTAATGGGCTAGAAGATGGAGCTACAATTATCAGTGAAGGTGCCCGACTTGTGAAAGAAAATCAACCGGTACAAATTATCGAATAACAATGGCAAATACCTCCAATTCCTCCGAAAAAGAGTTTCTAATTTCTTCATGGGCGATTCGCAATAGCAACACCATGTACGTCTTTATGGCGGTGTTGTTGTTTCTCGGGCTGTCGGCTTATTTGACCATGCCGCGTGAAAACTTTCCTGAGATTACCGAAACCAATATCTATATCAGCACCCCTTACCCAGGAAATACTGCGGAAGATATCGAGCGTTTTGTTACCGACCCCTTGGAAGAGGCGGTAAAGGGAGTGAGCAATTTGGTCGAAATTACCTCCACTTCACAAGACGATTATTCGATGGTTGTATTGGAGTTTGACGAGGATATCAATGTCGATCTCGCCAAACAAAAGGTCAAAGACGAAGTCGATGCCGTGGTTTCTGGTGAAGATTGGCCGACCTTCAACAATGCCAAACTTGAACCGAATGTATTTGATCTCAATTTTGTTGAGGAATTTCCAATCGTGAATGTCACCCTTGAAGGCGATTACACCCTAGATGCGCTAAACCATTACGCTGAATTATTAGAAGAACGTATCGAACGAATTGATCAAATCAAAGAGGTCGATATCCGCGGAACGCAAGAAAGAGAGGTCGAGGTGGCCGTTGATATCCATAAAATGATGGCATCAAAAGTGAGCTTTGGAGACGTTATGCAAGCGATTCGAAACGAAAATTCTACCGTATCCGCGGGTAGTATTATCGCCAACGGACAACGTCGCAATATCCGTGTGATCGGAGAAATCCAAGACCCCGCAGACTTGGGGGAATTTGTGGTAAAAAACGAAGGCGGAGCGATTTACCTCAAAGACATTTCCACCATTCGATTTAAAGATATGGACGCCACAACCTATGCCCGTGACTTTGGTCAATCGGTTGTGATGCTGGACGTCAAAAAGCGAGGTGGAAAAAATCTGATTCAAGCCGCTGAAGCCATACGAGAAATTGTAGATGATGCCCGCACAACCATCATTCCGCAAGACATTGCCGTAACCATTTCCAATGATACCTCTGCCATTACCATTAATCAAGTTAATGATCTGATCAACAACATCTTATTTGGCGTTCTTTTGGTAGTTACCGTTCTTACCTTTTTCCTCGGGTTCCGCAATGCCTTATTTGTTGGGTTTGCCATTCCGATGTCGATGTTTATCTCCTTTTTTATCCTTCAATCCCTGGGATATACCATGAATACCATGGTCCTCTTTGCCTTGGTGATGGGATTGGGAATGTTGGTTGATAATGGAATTGTAGTCGTTGAAAATGTGTATCGGCTTATTGAAAAAGAAGGTATGTCTCGTTTGGAAGCAGCCAAAAAAGGAGTAAGTGAAATTGCCTTCCCCATTATCATTTCAACGGCAACTACTGTTGCTGCTTTTGTACCCTTGGGCTTTTGGCCAGGCATCATGGGACAGTTTATGATTTACTTCCCCATTACGCTGTCTGTCGTTTTGGGCTCCTCTTTGATCGTCGCGATCTTTTTCAATTCGGTTTTGGTTTCGCAGTTTATGGATATTGAGGAAAAAAACCTGTCACGCCAAAAACTGATCCGATTGACACTCCTTCTTGGTGGACTCGGTTTGCTGATTGTCTTTTTCGGTGGCGCAATTCGTGGTCTTGGCTCTTTACTCCTGTTTATCACTCTTCTGTTTTGGGCTTACAAATATGGAATTAAGGACTTGGCAAACCGCTTTCAATCTCATTTTTTGGTATGGTTGGAAATTCGTTACGAGCGATTATTGCGCTATGCCATGCGTGGTCGTCGTGCCTATGCCTTTGTTTTTGGAACAGTTTTTATGCTGATCTTATCTTTTGTGCTCGTGGGCATATCACAGCCAAAAGTCGAATTTTTTCCAGACAACCAGCCAACCCAAATTATCGTCTACATCGAATACCCGCAAGGGACGGATATCGCCAAAACAGATCAAATGACCAAATCCATTGAAGAGGTGGTCATCAAAACCGTCAATGACCCAAAGTATATGGACGGGGGATATAATTTTATGGTTGAATCTTTGGTTTCTCAAGTTGGCGCGGGAGCTGGAAATCCCCAGACCGAGGGCGGCTCAGAAGCTGAAATGCCGCATCGTGGGAAAATCACGGCAACCATGCGGGAATTTAAATTCCGTCGTGGCCTTTCGAGTGAAGATCTTCGAAGCGAAGTCCAACAGGCTTTAGCGGGAATCTTTGCAGGAGTTTCCATTTCGGTTGAGAAAGACCAAGCTGGTCCACCCCTTGGCTATCCGATAAATATCGAGATTGCTGGAGACGATTATGGCGAATTGATCGAAGTTGGTGAACGGATGCGAAACTTTATCATTGATATGAACATTCCCGGGATTGAGGAACTCAAAGTCGATGTCAATCGCAACAAACCCGGTATGCAAATCGCTGTTAATCGTCAAAAAGCAGGAGAATTGGGCGTCAGTGCAGGACAAGTTGGGTTTCAGCTTCGCCAGTCCTTGTTTGGGGAAAAAGCAGGTGTGTATAAAAAAGATGGGGAAGACTACAATATCAATGTACGCTTTCAGGAAGAAGACCGATACAGCCAATCTGCCCTT
>CAXRDL010000005.1:0-12754 GCA_964229535.1 Flavobacteriaceae bacterium
CCACAGACTCCCCGATTGATGGTTTTGAAGAGGTCAAGCCCATGGTGTTTGCGGGGATTTACCCTGTTGATACTGAAGATTATGAAGAACTCCGAAACTCCATGGAGAAGCTGCAGCTAAACGATGCGTCTTTGGTCTTTCAGCCAGAGAGTTCTGCTGCACTTGGTTTTGGGTTTCGTTGTGGGTTTTTGGGGATGTTGCACCTAGAAATCATTCAAGAACGTCTCGAGCGAGAATTTGATATGTCGGTGATTACTACCGTTCCCAACGTATCCTATCACGCCTACACCAAAAAGAACCCTGATGAAATTGTGTTGGTCAACAATCCAACTGATCTTCCCGATCCTTCAATTCTCGATCATGTGGAAGAGCCCTTTATCAAGGCGTCAATCATCACCAAGGCCGACTATGTCGGGAATGTGATGAGTTTGTGTATTGAAAAACGTGGGCAAATCACGAATCAAACCTATCTAACCCCTGAACGTGTAGAGTTGTCCTTTGATATGCCCTTGGCAGAAATCGTATTTGATTTTTACGATCGGCTCAAGTCGGTTTCTCGTGGATATGCCTCTTTTGATTATAGCCCGATCGGGTTGCGGACGTCCAAGTTGGTCAAGGTTGATATTTTGCTCAACGCCAGCCCTGTCGATGCCCTATCAGCTTTGGTACATACCGACAACGCTTATACGCTCGGAAAGAAAATGTGTGAAAAGCTCAAAGAGCTGATTCCAAGACAGCAATTTGATATTCCGATTCAAGCGGCGATCGGTGCCAAAATCATTTCACGCGAAACCATCAAAGCGGTTCGGAAAGACGTAACCGCCAAGTGTTATGGTGGTGATATTACCCGAAAGCGAAAACTCCTTGAAAAGCAGAAAAAAGGGAAAAAGAAGATGCGCCAAGTCGGAAATGTCGAAATCCCGCAACAGGCCTTTATGGCGGTGTTGCAGCTGAACGACTAAGCTTTATTTTCCCAACCTCTTTTGTTTCGTAAATTTATTTAGTACTTTTCAATTGAAATGAAAAGTAAGACAAACCTTGTTCGCACATTGAGTTTGCCATCCGCCATCGCAATTAGTATCGGCGGTATGCTCAGTGGTATTTTTGTTTTGCCAGGCGTGGCCTTTGGCATCACAGGACCCTCTGTTTCTTTGGCGTTTTTGGTCGCTGGAATTTGCATTATCCCTGCTGTGTTGTCCAAAGCCGAATTGGCAACCGCTATGCCCAAATCAGGGGGAACCTATGTGTATATCGATCGCGCGTTTGGCCCTCTTTTTGGGGTTGTTTCGGGAATTGGGTTGTGGTTGTCCTTATTGCTCAAAAGTGCTTTTTCTTTGGTGGGGCTAAGTGCCTATTTGTATGTGTTGGTCGAATTGGATTCCTTCTATACCACCATCGTGGCGATTGTCTCCCTGCTTTTGGTTTTGGTGCTCAATCTCTTTGGGGTTAAAAAAGTAGGAAACGCCCAACTCGCTATTGTTGGTATTAGCGTCAGCTCTTTGGTGGTCTTGATTGCGCTTGGATTTAACAGTGTAAGTGTCGTTCCGCCAACAGAATTTTTATCGGATGGTACCCTTGGGTTTTTTGGTGGGGTTGCCTTTTTATATATATCCTATGCGGGAGTAACCAAAATCGCTGCCATTGCTGGTGAGATTTCTCAGCCAGAAAAAAACCTTCCACGAACCATGATTATTTCATTGCTGCTTATTATGGCTGTATATGTTTGTGTGTCGATGGTGCTTGTGCGTTTTGTCGATGGTGCTGCTCTATCTACCGATATCCGACCAATCTATACCGCCGCAGCCAAAATCGGTGGCCCCATTGCGGGATATATCGCTGGAGTTGTGGGGGTAATGACTCTGCTCTCTATGGCCAATTCGGGTTTACTTGCCTCTTCACGCTTTCCGTTTGCCATGGCACGCGACGGAGCTTTGCCTAAAGTTTTTACTTCAATCAGTAAACAATATTTGACCCCTGTTTTTTCAATCATCGTCACTGCAGTTGCCATTGCTTTGGCCATCATCTTTTTGGATGTTGTGAAAATCGCCAAGCTCGCCAGTGCCTTTAAAGTGCTGATGTTTGTAGCCGTTAACCTAGCGGTGATTGTGTTTCGAGAAACGAATGCCCAATGGTATCGACCCAAATACAAATCGCCTCTTTACCCTTTTGTGCAAATCTTTGGGATTTTAAGTGGATTGTTTTTGCTCGCTTTTCTCGGGCTTCAGGCTTTGCTATCCGTGTTGGCCGTTTTTGTCATTGGCTTTTTGGTGTTCTTGGCCTATGGTCGAAAAACCAACCGCAGTGGTTTGTTATCAAACTATGGGATATTCTCATTCCTTTTTCGAGGAAGACGCGCCGGGACATCAGACACAGAGCTCGATCAGGAAGAAGTTATTGAAGGGATTTACAGCTCCGATTCTCAAATCGTCGTTCCCTTACTCGGTGACGAAACCTCACCCGAAATGATCGTTGAAGTGGCTTCTTCGATCAACCCTAAAGACAGTGTGAATGCGATCAACATCATAGAGGCGCCTGACCAAACCTTTTTGGAAGATGTGAATCTGATCAGTCCCAAAGATGAGTCTGTCAAAAGACGTATTTTATCTCTTCGGGAATCTAAAAACACCAAAGTTACTTTTGAGAGTCTGCCCACGCATGATGTGGTTAACACCATCAAAAACATCACTTCGGTAAAAAAATGTGAGTGGTTAGTGATGGGTTGGGGCGGTCGTGAAAACACTGGTATTTTGGTTCGAAACCCTGTTGGGTGGGTCATCAAAAACATCAATGCCAACCTCGCGTTATTTAAAGACAATGGGGTAAGAAATATTTCAAAGGTTGTGCTGGCTGTTCGTCCAGGAAGAGAGGGAAATAAGTTTATCCGTGTTGCAGATCATATTTGTAAATATTACGGTGCGAGCTTAACGTTGTTAAACGTCATTGGTAAAGATGCCAAAAAAAGTGTAGAATCAAAGCTACACGACGATAACAACAGCTTATTAAAAGGCTTGTCCCGCGAAGAAAATAGTGTGGTCATAAGAAGCAACGATGTAGTTGGTGTGATTTCTGAAGTGTCTGCCAGTTATGATTTGCTCATTATCGGGTCGCAGGAAAAAAGTGCTTGGTACAATGTTTTGCTCGGTCTAAAATCGGATCGATTTGTCAAAAACTCTGTTTGTTCAGTTTTGCGGTTAACCATAAGAGATTAGCATGAACCTATTCCCAATCGTTGCGGGTCGTTTCAAACTTGACGGTGGTGCGATGTTTGGTGTTGTCCCAAAGTCGAACTGGCAGCGCACCAATCCTGCAGACGAAGACAATCTGATTGATTTATGTGCGAGGTGTTTGTTGATTGAGTCAGGTGATCGATTGATTCTGGTCGATACGGGAATGGGCGACAAACAAAGCGAACGTTTTTTTAATTACTACAAACCTTGGGGAAATGATAATCTTGTCGATTCTGTCATCGGTGCTGGTTTTCACCCGAATGATGTCACGGATGTCTTGCTAACCCATTTACATTTTGATCATTGTGGGGGGTGTTTTACGTGGAATGCTGACCGCACTTCTTTTGTTCCTGTTTTTCCAAATGCGGATTACTGGTCAAATGAGTCTCATTGGCAATGGGCTACCCAGCCCAACCCTCGTGAAAAAGCTTCCTTTTTGAAAGATAACCTAAACCCGATTCAAGAGTCTGGTCGTTTGCGATTTATTGAAAAAGGGAAGGACAATCCTTTGGGTCTAGACCTTCTTTTTGTAGATGGGCATACGGAAAAACAAATGCTGCCGATGGTGGATTGGAAAGGGGAAAAACTTGTCTTTATGGGAGACCTTATCCCTACTGTTGGCCATATTCCCCTACCCTATATCATGGGATATGATGTGCGTCCGCTACAAACGCTTGTTGAAAAGGCTGCTTTTTTAGATCTTGCAGCTGAAAACAACTATTTACTTTTTTTGGAACATGACCCAAACACCCCTTTGGTGCGGGTTCATCAAACAGAGAAAGGGGTGCGTTTGCAGTCGAGCCACCAGTGGAACGAATTTTTTTAACTTGAATCTTATTATGAAACATCTTATTTTACTTTTATATGCGTTTTCCTTTGCGCAATCTCCCTATGCAGGGTATTGGCAACAGGAAGTCGATTATGTGATGGACATCCGTATGGATGTGGAAACATTTCGATATAGTGGAACACAACAGCTCACCTATACCAACCACTCTCCCGACACGCTATCTCAAATCTTTTACCACTTGTATTTTAACGCTTTTCAGCCGGGGAGTGATATGGACATACGTTCTAGAACCATCAAAGACCCCGATCCGCGGGTTGGGGACAGAATCAGTAAACTCAACGATGATGAAATTGGTTTTTTACATGTGAGCGATCTTGAGCAAGATGGATTAGCCGTTGCTTATGAGGAGGAAGAAACCATTTTGGTTGTTGAATTGGCTACACCTTTACTTCCTGGGGATTCTACTGTTTTGAATATGGTTTTTGAAGGTCAGGTACCTGTACAAGTTCGCCGGAGCGGGCGGAACAATAAGGAGGGGGTTGATCTTTCAATGACACAATGGTATCCAAAGTTGGTTGAATACGACAAAGACGGTTGGCACCCCAATCCATATGTCGGGCGTGAGTTTCATGGGGTTTGGGGTGATTTTGATGTATCCATCACCATTGATCGTAACTACGTAATCGGTGGGACTGGTTACCTACAAAATCCTGAAGAAGTCGGTCATGGATATGCAAAAAAAACAAAAAAATCAAAGTCCGAAACCTTGACATGGCGTTTTGTTGCGCCAATGGTTCACGATTTTGCTTGGGCAGCTGACCCTAATTTTATTCACGATATGATTTTGGGCCCAAATGATGTCGAGCTGCACTTCTTCTACCTCAATAATCCCGATATTCTGGAAAACTGGAAACAACTCCAAGGGGATACTGCTAAAATGCTGGCTTTTTTTAATGAAAACATCGGAGAGTACCCTTATAAACAATACTCTGTTATTCAAGGAGGAGATGGGGGAATGGAATATCCCATGTGCACACTCATCACTGGGGAACGAGAGTATAAAAGCTTGTTTGGCGTAACCGCTCATGAATTGGCGCATAGTTGGTTTCATCACTTGTTGGGTACCAATGAAGCAAAATACGCTTGGATGGATGAAGGATTTACGTCTTTTTATGATATGCTTTGTGAGTCCGCAATCTTGGGAACAGAGGATCCGTATTCCAGTTTTTATAATCAATATTACCAGCTTGTAAATTCTGGTGTTGAGGAACCCTTAACAACGCACGCTGATCGGTTTCAATATAACTTTGCCTATGGGATTGCGAGTTATTCAAAAGGTGCTGTTTTCCTCGCTCAGCTTGGATATATTATTGGTGCAGACAACCTCAGGAAAACGATAAAAAGATATTATGAGGTGTTTAAATTTTGTCATCCCACACCGAACGATTTTAAGCGTATCGCGGAAAAGGTTTCTGGCATGCAACTGGAGTGGTATCTCAACGACTGGGTTCGCACGACAAATACCATTGATTATGGTGTTCAGCAAGTTGAAGAGAAAGGCCAAAAAACAAAGATTACGTTAGAACGCATTGGGAATCTACCGATGCCTGTTGAAGTATATTTGGAAACGTTTGAAGGATCTACTTTTTATTACTATATCCCATTACGGATGATGCGTGGAGAAAAGTCGTTTTTCAATCAAGAAGTCACTACGTTAAGTGATTGGTCTTGGGCGAATCCAAACTTTCAATTTGAAATCGAAAAACCTTTGGCTGATATTAAAGTTATTCAGTTGAATCCAACAGGACTTAAGGCAGATGTGAATCCAAACAATGATATTTACATGATAGAATAATGGCTTCTTTTCCTAAACAAATACGCATTACAAATGAATCGCAACTTCAAAGGTTGTTCGATTCAGGAAAAAGCATTTCTTCTGGTGGAATTACGTTAAAATATGTCCATAGTCAGACCGAATTTAAAGTTGGTTTTTCTGCTCCGAAACGCCTACATACAACCGCTGTTACAAGAAACTTACTCAAACGAAGAATGCGAGAATCCTTTCGACTTCAAAAACATGTACTCGGCGATTCTTTTTATGGTGTCGGCTATTTTATTTATACTAAAAAGGTCGTAAAAAACAGTAGCGAAATTTATCAAGCGTTTACAGCGCTACTGACGAAGTGGAAAGATTGCGAAACATAGCAATGTGAGGAATGCCATCCTCTAAATAGGTATTACCGACAGATATAAACCCATTTTTTTGGTATAGTTTTTCGAGATGATATTGGGCAGAGATTTTTATCTCTGTTTGATCTCCTAATTCTTTGATAGAGCGCTTTACGAGTTCATCTCCTAATCCCAACCCACGATGTGATTTTTTAACCACAGCTCGACCAAAAGAATGTTGATCAAAATAATCACCTGGTTTTAGAAGTCGGCTATGTGCAACTAAAACATCTTTATCATAACCCAACAAATGTTTTGCTTTCTGATCTTTGTTATCAATATCTTGATAAACACAATCTTGTTCTACAACAAAAACCTCTGATCGCAATGCAAGGATTGAATATAAAATATCTGTTGTAATTTGACTCCAGTTATATATTCTCCAATCGAGTTTCATTTATCAATTTTTTCGATTCTACGTTGGTGTCTTCCTCCTTCAAATTCAGTTGATAAAAAAACATCAACGATTTCTTTTGCTTCGTCTAATGAGATAAACCGGGCAGGTAAGCTTAGTATATTTGCGTTGTTGTGCTGACGAGCTAAAGCGGCAATTTGTGAGTTCCAACAAAGGGCAGAACGGATACTTTTGTGTTTATTTGCCGTCATATTAGCACCGTTTCCACTACCACAAATAATAATCCCTATATCTGATTTCTGATTTGAAACATTCTCGGCAACAGGGTGGATCGTATCAGGATAATCCATACTATCTTCATCATCAGTTCCGTGGTTGGTAACAGTGTGCCCTTGTTTGATTAAATAAGAAAGTAATTCTAGCTTGTAACTCGTTCCAGCGTGATCGTTGCCAATAGAAATATTCATGGGTTTTGTTTATCACAAAATTAACTAACTTTTTTGTTGATAGGAATGTTTATAAACTCAGGGTTTTTAACAACCTTAATAAATTATATGTTTTTGATACATTTTATTGTTTTTAACTCACATGTTTTAAACATAATTTTTTGTGTTATAAACAAATAATATAAGAAAGAAAATTAGGGTTATCATAGATATTAACAAGCTATTATAATTACTTAAATATTATTTAAAAAAGAAGGATAATAATGATAAGTAAAATAAAGTTGATAATTCACAAAAGCTTTTAATCAGTTCAAGATTTAAAGTTCTAAATTGCATCTTCTAAAACATGGGAAAAAAACACACAACAAAAGATGCTATTCTCAACATTTTGATCCAGCAAAATGGAAGCTCACTTAACTACAAACAAATTTGTAGTCGTTTGTCAATTCATGACCCTAGCGGAAGGAATCATATCGCCAAGTCTTTAAAAAACTTAAAAAGCAGCGGCGTTATTGAAGAACACGCAAAAGGAAAGTACTTTGTTAAACCTCCTTCATATCTTCATGAAGGAACTTTAGATGTAAACAGTCAAGGGAATGGATATCTCATTTCAGAGGAGTTTGCGGATGACGTGTTTATTGATAGGCGACATTTTAATAAGGCATTTCATGGCGACACCGTTTCTTTCAAAATCATACCATCAAAAGGAAAGCGAAGAAAACAAGGCTCGGTCGCCCACATTATCAAAAGGCAAAAAACACAATATGTGGGAGTTGTCGAAAAGTTCGACGATGGTTTTTCTGTACAACCGAAAAATATCAATCTACCATTTTTATTATCAAAAGAAAATTTAGGAAAAGCAAAGTTGGGAGATGTTGTTTTGGTTTCCATACAAGAATGGAAACGGAAATCCAACTATCCACAAGCCGTTGTTAAAGAAATTTTAGGTACACCCGGAAACCATGAAACAGAAATTTATTCCATAATGGCGACCCATGGATTGCCATGGAATTTTGATAAAGAAATCGACGAGTATGCAATGCAACTCAAAACAGAGATTGGCAAAGATGAAATCGCAGCACGCAGAGACTTTCGAAATGTCTTAACGTTTACAATTGATCCAAAGGACGCGAAAGATTTTGATGATGCGATCTCTTTCAAAACCCTTTCAAAAGATTTATTTGAGGTTGGTATACATATTGCGGATGTTTCTCATTATGTTCAGCCAGGAAGTGTACTAGACAAAGAAGCATACCAAAGAGCCACATCGATATATTTGGTGGATCGGGTAGTTCCGATGTTGCCAGAGAGATTATCGAATCAAATCTGTTCCCTTCGACCAAATGAAGAAAAGTTAACGTTTTCAGCTGTTTTTGAAATCACCGCTGCAGGAGAAGTGAAGTCAGAGTGGTATGGTAAAACAGTGATTTTATCAGATGCGCGCTTTGCTTATGAAGAAGTGCAACATATGATTTCGTCACAATCCAAGACCATCCCATCAAAGATTTCTCTTACATCAGCAGAATATACCGTCAAGGAGGATATTTTTGAAGCAATTCAACACCTACAAAATATCGCGTCTACAAGAAGAAAAAATCGCCTCAAAAACGGAGCGATCAATTTTAACAAACAAGAAGTTCGTTTTGCTTTAGATGATCAAAACAATCCAAAAGCGGTCTTGGTAAAAGAAAGTAAAGCAGCAAATCACCTGATCGAAGAGTTTATGCTTCTCGCAAATGAATCTGTAGCCACCTATGTTGGAAAACGTAAACAAGCGCCTCCTTTTGTTTATCGTGTTCATGACGAACCTGATGAAGAAAAGCTGGCTCAATTTGCACGAATCGCTTTTGGGTTAGGATATAAACTCAACTTAAACACTCCAAATTCAATTGCAAAATCAATCAATTCACTACTCCAACAGATCGATCAAAAGCCCGAAAAAAATCTGCTTGATACCCTCGCAATCAGAAGTATGAGTAAAGCGATTTATACAACACAAAATATCGGGCACTACGGTCTTCATTTTACACATTACACTCATTTCACATCTCCTATTAGGCGTTATCCAGATGTAATTGTTCATCGCTTATTACAGCACGATCTCACTCAAAAACCCCTTCCAAAAACTGACGACCTAGAACAACAATTAAAACACTGTACAGATCAGGAAATTCTTGCTACCAAAGCAGAGCGTGATTCCATTAAATTCATGCAAGTCAAGTATATCTCAAAGCATATTGGTTCTACTCAAAAAGGATCCATATCAGGAGTCACAGAGAGAGGTGTTTTTATTGAATTGGTGGAGAGCAAATGCGAAGGATTTGTTCGCATACAAGACCTGCCGGATGATTACTATTATTACGATGCAGCTCAATTAAAGATGATTGGTCAACAAACCAAAAAGGAGTATCAGCTCGGAGATCCTGTTCAAGTTACGATCGTAGCAACAGATTTAATTAAGCGACAAATCGATTTATCGATTGCAGACGATTAGTTTTATTGTAATTTTGAATAAAGCTTACCCATGAAGAACCATTGGCTTGTTTTCTTTCTTTTTTCTGCAAGTGTTTTTAGTCAACAAAAAACAATAGGAGAGTTCACAGAACTCATCATCAAAGACGGATTACACGTTACGCTGATATCAGGAGACAAAAACGCAATTTCAATAACAAGTGAAAACGAAAAAGGCGTAACGGTAACGAATAAAGACGGCAGGCTCAAAATCAGCATGAAACCCTTTCAAACCTTAAAAGGAATTGACGCGAACATTGAGTTGTTTTTTTCTGGTGACATCAACAAAATAGACGTAAGTCGTGGGGCCTATCTTTCTGTTCTAGACACACTTCAAACAGAAGAACTAGATATTTGTAGCAGGAAAGGAGCAGAAATCGAATTAAGTTTATTTGCAAAAAAAGTAAACTACACCGCAAATACAGGCGGGAAAATTATTGTAAGGGGAGAGGTAGAACAACAGCAAATTCGCATATCGTCAGGGGGAACGGTAGACGCACAGCGCACCATGTCAAAAGAAAGTACTGCACAAATCACATTTGGTGGATCATGCGAGGTTCAAGCAACATCTTTATTTGATCTCACAACACGATTTGGAGGAATAGGTAGGGTTCACGGAGACCCGCTAAAAACAGTTCACAATAAAACATTAGGGGGGTCTATCCTCTTTTCAAAACTTTCCGAAGAGTAATGAATGATGTTCTTTCAGCACTACCCTTTTCGGTCCTGTTGATTTTTGCTACAGGCCCCCTGTTTTTCTTAATACTAGAAACAAGTATTAGCAAAGGGATCAAACCCGCTTTCTTAATAGACCTAGGCGCAGTTTTTGCGGACGCAGTTTTTGTTCTTGTTGCCTTTCTAGGCACAAAATCACTTTTAGCAGACATCAAGGATAACCCAAATCTATATATACTTGGCGGAGTATTGCTGATGGTTTATGCAATAATTAGTGCAATCACAACAATTCGAAAAAAGGAGGAAATCATCGAAAATGAACCAATAGAACCGAAAGGTTTTCGTTTGTTTTCATACTTCATCAAAGGCTTCTTTTTAAACATCATCAATGTTGGAACCTTTTTGTTTTGGTTAGGTTTGCTTGTCTCAATCGCACCGGCATTGGAACTAGAGACCAGTCGTATTATTGTTTTCTTTTCAACCGTTATGCTAGGTTATCTGATCTTAGGGTTTATAAAAATTGTCCTTGCCAAACAGCTGAGCAAAACGCTTACCCCCACTGTGATCTACAAAATCAGGCTCTCGGTGTGTGTTCTGTTGGTTGTCTTTGGAATCTATTTTATTTATCAAGGTGTTTATGCCCCAGAGCCAGACGTTTTATTGCCCTCTATAAATCAATGGAAGTAAATAAAGAGGCACCGAGCGGATTCGAACCGCTGTACAAGCTTTTGCAGAGCTCTGCCTAGCCACTCGGCCACGGTGCCAAATTCAATGGCAAAAGTAAGCTATTTTAAACAACCAGAGAAGACATCATTCTTCCAACAACACGGAAACCGACTGTACATCACCCCCAATAGGCGGATTGATTTTCGATACACGAACCCGAATATGCTCCAAACCAGCAAAGGAAGATTTGATATGATTAATAATTCGTTGTGCTACATGTTCCAACAACCGAGAAGGTACTTTCATTTCTTCTACAACAATTTGATGAAGGACAACATAATCTGGCGTGTCATTTAAATCGTCTGACGAAGAAGCAACCGTCAAATCTGCATCCACCCATAAGTCAACCCGGTATTCACTTCCGATAACGGTCTCCTCTTTCATACAACCATGGTGGCTATATGTTCGGATGTTTTCCAGATAAATTTGGCCCATATTTATTTTTTGCAAAGATAACAAACAAAGCAGCTCTTCCTGTGTGAATTAATTACCTTTGCCATAAATAAACACAGCGTGAACCCTTCGAAAAACTTTATTGAACACATTATCGATGAAGATCTAAAGCAAGGCCTATCTAAAGAGTCTTTACGTTTTCGTTTCCCACCCGAACCGAATGGATTTTTACATATCGGACATGTAAAAGCAATTTGCATCAATTTCGGTTTAGGCATGTCATATAATGCACCAGTAAATCTTCGGTTCGACGACACGAACCCCGCAGCTGAAGAACAACTTTATGTAGACGCCATCAAAAAAGACATTCAGTGGTTGGGCTTTCGCTGGGACAAAGAATGCTATGCGTCCGACTATTTTCAAACACTGTATGACTGGGCACTTGACCTAATCAAGTCGGAAAAGGCCTATGTTGATTCGCAAACATCAGAGGAAATTGCAAAGCAAAAAGGCACACCAACCCAAGCAGGTAAAGACAGCCCCTATCGTACAAGAACAGCAGAAGAAAACCTCCTTCTTTTTACCGAAATGAAAGCGGGGAAACACAAAGAAGGAAGTCATGTTTTGCGATTTAAGGGCGACATGAGCTCCCCAAACATGTTGCTCCGTGACCCTGTCATGTACCGAATTTTATTTCAAACCCATCACCGAACAGGCGATCAATGGTGTATCTATCCAATGTATGATTGGACACACGGACAGTCGGATTACATCGAAAAAATATCACACTCATTGTGCTCTTTAGAATTTAAACCACATCGCGATCTTTATGAGGCTTTCTTAACCGAAATATACACTTCCGGCCTCGCACCAAAACAAAGAGAGTTTGCACGCATGAACCTCAATTACACCGTCACGAGTAAGCGCAAATTGATGCAGCTGGTTCAAAACAAAACCGTTTCAGGATGGGATGATCCAAGAATGCCAACGATTAGCGGTCTCCGCAGAAGAGGATACACGGCAACTTCACTACAAAACTTTATTCAGGCAGTGGGGGTAGCAAAACGAGACAACCTTATTGACGCTTCTTTATTAGAGTTCTGTATCCGAGAAGACTTAAATAGAACTGCCCCTCGGATTATGGCCGTACTCAATCCTTTACGTGTTGTCATCACAAATTATCCAGATGGACAGCAGGAGTGGTTAACCGCCGAAAATAATCCTGAAGATCCAGCAGCAGGAACTCGCGAATTGCCTTTTTCGAAAACCATTTTGATTGAGCAAGAAGATTTTCGTGAAGAAGCAAACAGAAAATTTTTCCGTCTAAAACTCGGTAAAGAAGTCCGCCTAAAAAACGCCTATATTATCAAAGCGGTATCGGTTGAAAAGGACAATAATGGAA
>CAXRDL010000006.1:0-5487 GCA_964229535.1 Flavobacteriaceae bacterium
ATACTCACTTGATCTCCGGACTCTTTAAACATATCAAGACTGGTGTTGCGTTCAAAAACAATTAATGCCCCAATGTTTTGTGCGCTCAGTTCTGAACAGGCATTCACCACTATTTTCGCTTCCGAATGATTACTGTGCTCACTATTGGTTAAGATATTCCAATACCGTCTAAAATTTTTCGGATTTGCCAAGTTAGTTGACCCCACAGTAAGCAATAGTTTTCGAATTTCTTGCTGGAAAACCACAATGAGCGCAAACACCCCTACACTAATAAAACCACCCAAAATATTACTCAATACGTTCATTTGAAGGATGTCTGTGAGTTTCCAAATCAAATACACAATTACAATTCCTGTGAAAATATTGATAGCGGCAGTACCTTTTACAAGTCGGTAGATATAGTATAACAGTATGGCAACAAGGACAATGTCGAGAATGTCAATGATACGTACTTGCAGAAAATCGAGTGGATTCAAATGAAATTTTTTACAAAATTAAGTAAAATTCATCAAGCTTAGGTTGTTGTAGTCGATTGCAATTGGTTTAAATAATTCACAAGTTGAAAAACTTGCACGGCTTCTTTCACGTCATGTACACGAAGTATAGAGGCACCTTTCTGTGCAGCAATTGTGTGGATTACTGTTGTGCCATTTAAAGCGTTTTCGGCATCTACATCTACAATTTGTTGAATCATCGACTTTCTTGAAACGCCGACCAAAAGGGGGTAACCAAGTGAATGAAATTTCTCAAGTTGGTTTAAAAGCTGATAATTGTGGGAGAGGGTTTTTCCAAACCCAAAACCTGGGTCGACTATGAGCTGTTCAATTCCCAATTGCGTTGCCCGATTACAGAACCGTTCAAGAGCAGCAAATACATCGCTCACTACATTTTGATAAGTGGGGTTGTTTTGCATCGTTTTTGGGGTTCCTTGCATGTGCATGGCAATATAAGGCACACCCAGTGATGCTACGGTTTCTAGCATTCGTTTGTCGGTCGTGCCGGCTGAAATATCATTGACAATTGCAGCCCCAGATTCAATAGCTTTCTCAGCAACTTCGCTTGAAGTGGTGTCAATTGAAATGACAGCTTTGGGGAAGTTTTTTAAAATGGTTGAAATGGCAGGGATTACACGCTCGATTTCTTCTTTTGGAGATACTGGGTCTGAGCCAGGCCTTGAACTTGCCCCTCCAATATCGATAAAACTTGCCCCTTCGTCGAGCATGCGCTTTGTTTGCGCTAGAACTTTTTCATCCTTCATGAACTTTCCACCATCATAGAATGAGTCGGGAGTGACGTTTAGCACGCCCATTACGTGTCCTTGTGATAGGTTAATTGATGTTGAATTACAGTTGATAATCATTCAAAAATGAATTGAGAAAGAATAGATTTTTAAAAAAATTTGACCGAAATTTACACAAAAGTTTTTCATCTTGGCGACTACAGACAAGCAGTATGACACTGCAGTGCAAATATGCAGGGATTTATTTGAGAAAAAAATGCACGATTATGGTTGTGCATGGCGAATTCTTCGTGTGTCGTCATTGACCGATCAAATTTTCATCAAAGCTCAACGAATTCGCACGCTGCAGCAGAGCAAAACACAACGTGTGGATGAAGGTCAATTTTCAGAATTTATCGGCATTGTGAATTATTGCGTGATGGCCTTGATTCAAATCGAAAAGGGGATAGCAGATCAGCCCGATATGTCTGCGGAAGCGGTATTGACTCATTACAACACTCAAATTGGCATTGCGAAGTCTTTGATGCAAAATAAAAACCATGACTATGGAGAGGCTTGGCGCGATATGCGGGTGAGTTCACTGACCGATCTTATCCTTCAAAAATTACTTCGTGTCAAACAGATTGAGGACAACGACGGGCAAACTTTAGTGAGCGAAGGCCTTGCGGCCAATTATCAAGACATGATCAATTACGCAATTTTTGCTCTCATACATTTAGAAGATTCATGAATTTTTTAAAAAGAATATCTTCAATATTGATTTCGCTTTGGGGTGTAGCTACGGTCGTTTTCTTTTTGTTTAGTGTACTTCCCGGTGATCCTGCCCAAATGATGTTGGGGCAAAACGAAAACAGTGAGGAACTCATGTTGATCCAACAAAAATTTGGTTTTGATCAACCAATCCTAAAGCAGTATACTAGCTATCTGAATGATTTGAGTCCAATTTCGATTCACCCTCAAGCTCATGATTTTAATGGCCTGTCCACGATGCATTACAGCTATGTAAGTATATTCAATGTGGGAGAGAAAACACTTGTCTTGAAATGGCCCTACCTAAGAGAATCATATCATAAGAGTGGCGTCCAAGTCAGTCAAGTGATTCAGGACACCCTTCCAAATACTGCAGTACTCGCAATGGCTGCGCTATTGATTGCGATATGCTTTGGGCTCTTATTTGGAGTCCTATCCGCCATCTTCGTCCATAGCCCTATGGATCGTATCCTACAATTGGTCAGTACGATGGGAATGAGTTTACCTTCTTTTTTTAGTGCGATTCTTGTTGCTTGGATATTTGGGTTTTTACTACATGAATATACATCATTTGATATGACAGGAAGTTTATATGTTCTTGATGACATGGGTGAATCTTATCACATTGCTTGGAAAAACCTTATTCTCCCTGCATTTGTATTAGGCATTCGCCCTCTGGCTGTTGTCACCCAATTGATGAGAAATGCCTTATTGGATGAATGGAATCGTGCTTATGTCAAAACCGCTCGCGCCAAAGGGTTGTCTATGCCTGTTATCATTTGGAAGCATATGTTAAAAAACGCATTGAATCCCGTCATTACAGCTCTTTCAGGATGGTTTGCGAGCATGCTGGCAGGTGCGGTCTTTGTCGAATATATTTTTGGATGGAACGGAATTGGGAAGGAAATTGTGAATGCCCTGAATGTTCTCGATATTCCAGTCCTTATGGGGTCGGTGCTGACCGTTTCATTTTTATTTATCGTGATTAACCAAGTTGTGGATTTACTCTACGCTTATCTTGATCCCAAAGTACAATTAAACTAAATTAAATTATGAGAAAACAAATCGTTGCAGGAAACTGGAAAATGAATAAAACCGAATCGGAAACGACTCAACTTATCGAGGAACTCAAACAACAAGATTTACAAAGCGGCGTGGAGGTCTTTGTCGCCCCAACTTTTGTAAATCTATCAGCGGCAGTCAAAACGACCAAAGACAGTGGTATTCATGTTGCAGCTCAAAATATGCATCAATCGGCTAGTGGCGCATTCACAGGAGAAATCTCATCGGCTATGCTCCTTGACATTGGAGTTCAGCACGTGATTTTGGGTCATTCAGAGCGTCGTGCCTATTTTGGTGAAACCGATGAGCTCTTAAGAGAAAAGGTACAGGCTGCTTTGCAAGCAGGTTTGCATATTATTTTTTGTTTTGGAGAGGAACTTGAAGAACGAAAATCGGAGACACACTTCGATGTTGTCAAACAACAGTTATCTACTGCCTTATTTGATTTAGATGCAACGCAATGGCAACAAATTGTGTTGGCATATGAACCCGTATGGGCAATTGGGACCGGAGAAACAGCATCGCCTGAACAAGCACAAGAAATGCATGCCTTTATACGATCCCTGATTCGCGAAAATTATGATAGCACTTGTGCAGATGCAGTGTCCATTCTTTATGGAGGTAGTGTAAAGCCAGCCAATGCAACTGAAATTTTTGCACAAGCTGATGTGGACGGTGGACTGATTGGTGGTGCTTCCCTTCAAGCTGAGGACTTTGCAGCCATTGTCAATGGATTCTAATGATGTTTATATTGAGATTGACTTTCATGTTTCTCCACCTGATGATGGAAGGGATATTCTTCTTGCTGCCTTATCGGAACAACAGTTTGAAAGTTTTTTAGAGACCAAGACAGGTCTTCGTGCTTACATAAAACAAGCAGATTGGAATCGTATTGATGTTCAGCAAGCATTGTCCCAAATGCCCTCTGCGTTTGTTGTTTCTCACCAAATAAATGAAATTCCTACAGAAAACTGGAATGCTCATTGGGAGTCCTCATTCCACCCCATTGTGGTAGGAGATTATACGGTTCGCGCGTCTTTTCATCCGCCAAAAACGACAGCTTATGAATTGATCATCGAACCAAAAATGTCATTTGGGACAGGTCACCATCAAACCACGCAACTAATGATGACGCAAGCATTGGAAATTGATATGGGAGGTAGGAGCGTACTTGATATGGGCTGTGGCACGGGAATTTTGGGAATACTGGCTGCTGATCTCGGCGCAAAATCAGTATTGGCAATTGATATCGAATCGTGGTGTGTAGAGAACACCCAAGAAAACGTAGAGCGAAATCAATGTAATCATATTGTGAAGGCAATCAGGGGAGATGTTGACATGGTTGCAGAAACCTATGACTTGATTTTCGCCAACATCAATCGCAACACACTGATTCGCCATATTCCACACTACGCAAAACGACTACAAAGGCAAGGTATATTATTGCTAAGTGGGTTTTATCAAACGGATCTTTTGGCAATTACCCAAGAGTGTAAATCAAATGGTTTAACCTTTCATTCAAATACCCAACTTGATGATTGGTTTTGCGCAAAATACGTATATTCAGGGTTGTGATGATTCGATTTGACCAACATAAAGAACAAGAAAGCCAAGATGAGGACGTTCTTGTTGCAACCGAACGAGAACATGAAATCATTTTGTACAATGATGACGTCAACACATTTGACCATGTCATCAAAACACTGATTGCGGTGTGTGAGCATACCCCACAGCAAGCCGAACAATGTGCTATGATTGTTCACTACAATGGAAAATGTGCCGTGAAGTCTGGAAGCTATAAAGAACTCGAGCCGAAATGTACACATTTACTCAATGCTGGCTTAAGTGCTGAGATTGTGTAAAAGGCCTTTTTGTTTATCATTTTTTTGAGTTTACTTACCTTTGGGGAAAAAGATTGCACAATGAAAACAGAAAAAATCATACTGGCTTTACTGTTTGGCGCCACTGCTGCTTATGCCCAAACAGATCAGCTAAGAAGCAGTATTCACCAATTTGTTGTTACTGATATCGATGGAAATCCTTTTCATTTTAACAGTTTAAAAGGGAAGAAAGTTATGGTAGTCAATACGGCCTCAAAATGTGGTTTGACATCACAGTACAAAAAACTCCAAAGTTTGTACGAGAAATACGAGAGAAACAATTTTGTGATTGTTGCATTTCCTTCCAATAATTTTATGTGGCAAGAACCTGGTTCTAATAACGAAATCAAGGCCTTTTGCAAAAAAAATTATGGGGTAAGTTTTCCTGTGATGGAAAAGATTACGGTTAAAGGAAGATCAAAGCATCCCGTTTATGCATTTTTAACCGATGCAAATAAAAATGGAGTGAAAAGTTCATCAGTCACATGGAATTTTCAAAAATACCTTATTGATGAAGAAGGTCAACTCGTTGATGTGATTTCACCGCGAACACAA
>CAXRDL010000007.1:0-2065 GCA_964229535.1 Flavobacteriaceae bacterium
CGCCAGGAATCAATTGCTGTTCGACATAAAAAACCCCATCTAAATCAAATAAAACCCCTTTCATCTGTTGGCTGTGTTGTCTATGCGATATTCCGTATTTTTGTCGCATCAGTCACAAAGATATGGCGAATCAACCGATGATGGAAGGCATACAAGTCTTAAAAGATAATGGAGTAGCTCGAATTCATTTTGCACACGATAAGCAAAATGCCTTTCCCGCCACCCATCTCAAGGCCTTACAAGCGGCTTTTGAGGAGGTTTCAAATGACGATGATGTTCATGTTGTTGTATTGCAGAGTGACCCTGCTAAGGCCTTTTGTGCAGGAGCATCTTTTGATGAGTTATTGGCCGTAAAAACGCCAGAGGAAGGAAAAGCGTTTTTTATGGGTTTTGCCAATGTGATCAATGCGATGCGACGCTGTCCACAACCCATAATTGGACGCATCCACGGCAAAGCTGTTGGCGGCGGTGTTGGGCTGATTGCAGCTTGTGATTACGCCATTGCCACAACACATACAGAACTTAAACTCTCTGAAATCGCAATTGGCATTGGGCCTTTTGTCATCGCCCCAGCGGTATTACGAAAAATTGGTTCGGCAGCACTGTCCGAACTATCATTAGCAGCACATGCTTGGAAATCGGCAGACTGGGCACACGCCAAAGGATTGCTTTCTGAACTGCATTCCGACTTCGATGCCCTTGAAGAAGCTGTTACGCAAAACGCTAACCGCCTTGCGACATATAAACCCCAAGCGGTGGCAGAACTCAAAAAAGCACTTTGGAAAGGAACAGAGGATTGGGACAATCTACTCGAACACAATGCGGCAGTTTCTGGACGTCTTGTTCTTTCTGAGCGAACACAACAAACGCTACATCAACTTAAATCTAAATCATGACGAAAATCCGTGTAACAAAAAGCTTTGGATTTGAAACAGGCCATGCCCTGTATGGATATGACGGCCTATGCAAAAACGTACATGGTCACAGCTATAAGCTTTATGTCACCGTGATTGGGAGCCCAATCGACGATCAAAACAATGTTAAAAATGGAATGGTCATCGACTTTAAAGACCTCAAAACCATTGTCAAATCAGAAATTGTAGATGTGTTTGACCATGCCACGGTTTTTAATCAAAACACACCTCATGTCGACTTGGCAAAAACGCTTTCAGATAGTGGCCACAAAGTGCTTTTGGTGGACTATCAGCCCACAAGTGAAAAGATGGTTATTGATTTTGCCCATCGCATTGCTGCTCGCTTACCCAGCCATATCAAACTGCACAATGTGCGCTTGCATGAAACCGCCACGGCCTATGCCGAATGGTATGCATGCGATCAAGAATAACTACTTTTGTAACCGATGAAAGGGAAAATCTATTTTGCTTCTGACCACCATTTGGGTGCGCCCGACCGAGAAACCAGTTTGGTGCGTGAACGCCTTTTTGTCAAATGGCTCGATGAAATCAAACCTAAAGCAACAGCCCTTTATATCCTTGGCGACCTCTTTGATGTATGGTATGAATACAAACACGTCGTTCCGAAGGGTTATGTGCGTGTTTTAGGTAAACTCGCCGAGCTTGCCGATGCAGGAGTCCCCATCCACTATTTTGTGGGAAACCACGATATGTGGATGATTGACTACCTCGAAAAAGAAATCGGCGCCAAAGTCTATTTTCATCCAAAAGTGATAGAGCTTGGAACAAAACGTTTTTTTATCGGTCATGGTGACGGTTTGGGACCTAAAGACAAGGGCTATAAACGCATGAAAAAGGTGTTTCGGAATCCGTTTTTTCAGTGGTTATACCGCTGGTTACACCCTGATTTTGGCATCCCTTTTGCGCGCTATTTGTCCTTAAAAAACAAATTGATATCTGGCTCGGAAGACCTAAACTACGATGGGCCAGACAGGGAGTGGCTTGTCCATTATGCCAAACGAAAACTGAAATCCGAGCACTTCGATTATTTTGTTTTTGGTCATCGTCATTTGCCTTTGGAAATCTCACTCAACGATAAATCGACCTACATTAACCTTGGAGACTGGATTACCCACTACACCTATGGGGTT
>CAXRDL010000008.1:0-19378 GCA_964229535.1 Flavobacteriaceae bacterium
GAGCCGAAATCTGATATTCTATCCAGTTGAACTACTGGGCCTTTGCGTCTGCGAATGTACTAACTTTCACTAGAATAGTCTTACAGTTAGACCAAGCGTTTTTTGACAATCTCTGCGATAAACTTTCCATCTGCTTTACCAGCCAATTGTTTGTTTGCCATACCCATGACCTTACCCATGTCTTTCATCGTTGTCGCACCTACAGACTGTATGACCTCATCAATAATTTTCTCCACTTCCTCCGCAGAAAGCTGCTCAGGTAGAAACTGACTGATAATCTCAATTTGAGCTTCCTCGGGCTCTGCTAAATCTACTCGCCCCTGCTCCCTAAAAATCGAGGCACTCTCCTTACGTTGCTTAACGAGTTTTTGTAATAGCTTTGTGATTTCAGCATCATCAGGAGTTTCTTTTGCACCCGACTGTGTTTGTAACAATAATATGGCTGATTTGATCGCGCGTAATGACTCTAAAGCAACCTTATTTTTTTCACGCATGGCCGCTATGAGCTTGGAATTTAATTGGTCTTGAAAGTTCATTTTTAATCTACGTTATCGTGTAAAAAAGAATTGTTTGTCCGTATTCGCATCTCATCATTGGAATCTGTATCAACAGAAAGACGAGATAGATCTTGCTCTGCATTCATATCAACTTGAGCCCTTTTGTAAGCTGGTTCTTTTTCGAGTTCATCGATTCGGTTTGTCATAAATTTATGGTTGAATGATTTGAGTTTCTTTCGCCTTTCTTCTGCACGCTGTGCCAGTCCTTGGGTAATCGTGCTGTTTAGCGGCGTTAATTCCTCCTCTTCCTTTTCAGGTAAATCTTCTGTTTTTACTTCTTTTTTTGGAGTTGGCTCAGCAGTCATTTGTATTTCCTTCTCTTCGGCAACTGGCTCTATATAATCTTCTAGATTATACTTTTTTACCGCTGGCGTTTCTATTTCTTCCTCCACTTCTACGGAGGCTGAAATCGGTTTACTTTCCTGTGATGCTTGTGTTTGGGGTTGCTCTTCCAAATGGAAAAGCACTGGAACCTCATTTTCTAAGAGCTCCTTCGTTTGTTTGGTCTCTTCAATCGGACTATCAAATGGCTTTGTCTCAACGACAATTTCCTCATGATCAACAACATCAATCTCATTGACTTCACTTGGCAATTCATGGATAATAAATTCTTCACCGTCATTAAGAGGCTCGTGAGTTGGTTCGGAAATCTCTTCGTGAAAAACCTCAATCGATCGAATCACATCCGTTGTTTCTACAAGTTCCTCCATTTGCTGTTTATCCTCGGCTTTTGGAGACAACTCCGAAAATAAATCCGTTTCTGTTGTATCACTTTCAAGGGTATGTACGACCGTTTGCTCATCATTAAGGGTGTGAATGATTTTTTTAGGATCGGCATGAACAATCTCTTCTTGTTGTTCGATATCAAATCCAGTTGCAATAACCGTTACTGCAATATCCTCACCCAGTGATGGGTCTTCTCCGATTCCCATAATGATATTTGCGCCATGACCTGCTTCGCGTTGGATATGTTCATTGATAATACCAATTTCATCTATGGTTACCTCATCCCCGCCAGAAACGACAAGCAATAAGACATTTTTTGCACCGATGATTTTATTGTCATTCAGCAGTGGCGAATCTAGCGCTTTCGCAACCGCTTCCTCCCCTCGATTTGGTCCAGAGGACGTCGCCGATCCCATGATCGCTGTTCCGCTATCAGCCAATACCGTTTTGGCATCCCGAAGGTCTATGTTTTGGGTATAATGATGCGTAATCACCTCAGCAATTCCTCGGGATGCATTTGCCAGCACCTCATCGGCTTTTGCAAACCCTTGTTTGAATCCAAGATCTCCATATACTTCTCGAAGTTTGTTGTTATTGATTACAATAATTGAATCGACAAATTTCCTGAGTTTCGCCAAGCCCACTTCCGCTTGATCGTTGCGCGTTTTTCCTTCAAACTGGAAGGGCATTGTGACGATTCCAACCGTGAGAATTCCCATATCACGTGCCATCTTGGCGATTACTGGCGCAGCACCAGTTCCAGTTCCTCCACCCATTCCGGCAGTAATAAAAATCATCTTGGTATTGGTAGCAAGCATTCGGGATAGCTCATCTACACTTTCAATCGCAGAACGCTCTCCAATTTCAGGATTCGCACCTGCTCCCAGCCCCTCAGTTAGTGATACGCCGAGTTGAATCTTATTGGGTAGTGGACTGCTTTGCAAAGCTTGCGCGTCGGTATTGCAAGCCACAAAATCAACCCCCTTGATCCCCAAGTGGTACATATAGTTTACCGCATTACTACCGCCGCCGCCTACGCCAATGACTTTTATGACATTGCTTTGGTTTTTCGGTAAGTCAAAATCTATTTTTTGATAATCTAATTCCATAGGTGCTTATTTATTCTGCGTTATCTAAAAATTCTCGTATTCCCTCTGTAAAGCGATCAAAGATGGATCTTCGCTTTTTTACTTCTTGTTGCTCTGTAGATTCACCTGTCTGTGATTCTTCGGATTCATTGTCCTCTACCGTCAACTCCTCATATGCGCTCATTTGTTCGACCGCTTTCATAACCAAACCAACAGCGGTTGAAAACATCGGGCTAGCGGTTGACTCTGCATGCTCATCCCCTGCCAAATGTTCGTTTGGAAATCCAATTCGAGTATCCATCCCAGTTATATATTCAACAAGTTGTTTGAGGTGTTTCAATTGACTCCCTCCGCCTGTTAAAACGATACCTGCGATCAGCTTTTTCTTTTGTTCTTCGTGTCCGTAGTTTTTGATTTCGGCATATACGCTTTCTATGATTTCGGTAACACGTGCATGAATGATTTTAGAAAGGTTTTTTAGTGTGATTTCTTTTGGATCTCGTCCTCGTAGCCCTGGTATGGCAACAATTTCATTGTCTTTATTCTCCCCTGGCCATGCAGATCCAAATTTTGTTTTGAGAAGTTCTGCTTGCTTTTCAATAATCGAACAGCCCTCTTTGATGTCTTCTGTTATGATGTTTCCACCAAAGGGAATTACCGAGGTATGACGAATAATCCCATCTTTAAAAATGGCAAGATCTGTTGTACCTCCTCCAATATCGATTAGCGCAACCCCAGCTTCTTTTTCTTCTTTGCTCAATACCGCTGAGGATGATGCCAAGGGCTCCAAAGTAATCCCGCCAAACTCCAACCCAGCTGACTTTACGCATCGTGCAATATTGCGAATCGATGACATTTGACCAACAACGACATGGAAGTTGGCTTCCAAGCGCGCCCCATACATCCCGATTGGCTCTTTGATTTCTGACTGCCCATCGACTTTGAACTCTTGCGGAAGGACATGGATAATCTCTTCTCCCGGAAGCATCACAAGTTTATAAACCTGGTTAATCAACTCTTCTACATCCGATTCCTGAATGACCTCCTCTGGATTTGGCCTTGTAATATAGTCACTGTGTTGAAGACTGCGGATGTGCTGACCAGCAATCCCAACAACCACCTCGCGGATTGTCTCACCAGAGGCTGCTTCTGCCTCTTGTACGGCAGATTGTATAGATTGAATCGTTTGGGTAATATTATTGACGACTCCTCTGTGAACGCCTAAGCTTTCGGATTTTCCAGCTCCGATGATTTTGAGTTTTCCGTACTCGTTTTTACGCCCAAGCATGGCCACAATTTTTGTGGTTCCAATATCTAGTCCTACCCCTTTGTTTTCTGGCTTCATAACGTATTTTTTTTACAAATGATTTGGTTGCTATAATCTAATGCGACTTGTGTGTAGTCTCCAATCACACCTTGATCTGTGGCTACAGCATAGAAAGCTTTATACTTTTTAAATTTTGTTTGAATATCATCCACCGACTTGATCTTAATCTGGTACATCTGATCAATCACATGCATAGAAACCTCGTCTCCGTGGTCTTGTATGTCTCTGATATGAGATGCTAAAAAGCCGTCTTGAGCAATCGCAACGGAAAGAGCAGAGAGGGCTTCGTATCGATCGACGTCGGGATCGTTGACAATCGTTGGAACCTCCGAATCGTGAGTGGGTGAAAGCGGAATCGGCTTACCATCGTAGTCAAGATAAAATTCTGATTTACCTTTTACACGAGCCACTGGAATCCTCGGTAGGACTTTTATGTGAAGAACGTCGTCCAACGTTAAAAATGCTTCTATTTTTTTGATTAAATCGTTTTGAGCAAATTGCAACTCAAGACGCTTTAAATGTATTTCAGATTTTTGTTTACTCGTCGAATCTTTGAAAACAAGTTTCAACATGTTATCAACCGAATCTTTTGAGATCATCTGTGGGTAATTCTCATCAATGTGCACACGAAACCCTTGTATTGACCTCACAGAATTTCGGTGCGAAGACAGCACAATCATACCGATTGAAAGCACGATCCAAAAAGAAAATGACATCACTCTAACCCACATAGGACGTTCGTTTTAGATGTTCTACAATTGGTTGCACCTCATCAGCAATATCGCCTGCGCCCATGACCACAACAACGTCTGCACCAGCATCAGCTACCTTTTTTGGTAATTGGCCTTTGGAAACAATTTCAACCGATCCACTCATCATTTCAAGAATAGATTGACTGCTAGCTCCTGGAATCGGTAACTCACGTGCTGGATAGATATCGAGCAATATGGTATGGTCGAATTGAGACAAACTCTCCGCAAAACCCTCGCAAAAATCCCTAGTCCTGCTAAACAAGTGAGGTTGAAACACTGCGAGTCGTTTGGCAGAAGGATAAAACTGCTTGACCGCATCCGCCATTTGGTTAATTTCAGTTGGATGATGAGCATAGTCATCGATGACCACTGCGGGTTCCTCGATTCGAATGCTAAATCGGCGGTTAACACCTCGAAAATGCTGCAAGGCCGTCGCGATTAACTGTGGGTCACAACCAACAGACAATGCCATTGCGATGGCTACTGTGGCATTCATCAAATTATGTTCCCCAGGAAGACGAAGCTGAAGATCTTTTAAGATTTGATCTTTACAGTGAAAATCAAAAACGTAATGACCATTTTCGATTCTGACATTTTCAACCCGAACCTTTGCGTGTTTGCTCGTGCCAAATGTAACCCCTGAAACGTCAAGCCCTTCTCGAACCCAACGTTGGTTTGGATTTGAAACCAAAGTGGCAAAGGATTGAAAACTCGTTTCGAGATTCTCCACATTCTGGTAAATGTCCAAATGGTCTGCATCCATTGATGTGATACAGAGAAGGTCTGGGTGAAGCGTTAAAAAGGAACGATCAAATTCATCTGCCTCTACCACCATATATTCGTTGCCTTCGCTGATAAAGTTAGAACCGAAATTAGACGAAATTCCACCCAAAAATGCAGTGATTTTTTTTCCACTTTCACGAAGTAAATGTGCCAGAATTGAGGATGTTGTGGTTTTGCCATGAGTTCCTCCTACAGCCAAGCAGTTTAGGTCTTTACTCAATTCGCCAAGAACTTCAGAACGCTTAAAAATATCAAACCCATTTGCTTTGAAAAACTCGAGTTGTGGAGAGTCTTGTGGGATCGCAGGGGTAAATACAACAGTCGTGTTGGCCTTGTTCTTACACACTGATGGGATTCGATCAACACGGTCATCTGTATGCACCTTTGCACCCATTTGAATGAGCTTATCGGTAATCTCTGTTTCGATGCGGTCATACCCATATACCTCATGCCCTTGCTGAATAAAATACTGTGCCAATGCGGACATTCCAATTCCACCAATCCCCAAGAAATACAGCTGTTGCTTAATCATTGACAAGGGATTTAATTTGTTTAACAATCGATTGAGTCGCATTTGGTTTTGCCAAGTTTTTAATGTTTTTCCCTAGAGTTTCTCTCTTCTTTTTATCGGAAAGAAGAACATCTAGTTGGGTTTGGAATTTTTGATCCAGTTCATTTTCTTCGATGACGAAAGCTGCATCCTTTTTGGCTATTGCAAGTGCATTTTTATACTGGTGGTTTTCTGCAACATTGGGTGATGGGATAAACAAAACCGCTTTACCGACCTGACAAAGCTCCGAAACGGCAAGTGCCCCAGCTCGTGAAATAATCACATCAGCCGCCGCATAAGCCATTGCCATATCATCAATAAATGGCATGATGTGAACATGTGATGTTTGAAGTGGCACATATTCTTTTTCATAAAGCGAACCGCATTGCCACACAATTTGAACCCCCATCTCGGAAAGTCTACCGTGGTGATTGGCCATCAACTGATTTATTCGTCTTGCGCCGAGACTTCCACCGACAACAAGAAGAGTTGTTTTCTTTTGCGATAACCCCATCTTCTTTTTTGCTTCTGCGGGACTGATGTTCGGTTGAATCAACTCCGATCGCAAAGGGTTTCCTGTAAGTTCTGTTTTATGCTTTGGAAAAAATCTTTCTGCTTCCGCATGAGCGATACAGATTCGTTGCACATATTTACCAAGCAGTCGATTGGTTATTCCAGGTAAAGCATTTTGCTCTTGAATGAGTGACGGAATATTCATTCGGGTTGCCATATATAACAGTGGACCGCTCGCAAAGCCCCCAGTACCAATAACAACCTTTGGCTGAAATCGCTTTAAAATAAAATAGGAACGCCACAAGCTCACGATTAACTTGAGTGGAAATAATAGATTTTGAACTGAAAGCTTACGCTGAATACCTGAAATCCAAAGCCCTTTGATTGGAAACCCAGCTTTGGGAACGCGTTTCATTTCCATACGTTGACTTGCACCAACAAATAAAATCTCAGCAGAGCCATAGTCGCTTTTAATCGCGTTGGCAATCGCTAGTGCAGGGAAGATATGCCCCCCTGTTCCTCCGCCAGACAATATGGTTTTAAACTGCTTCACTCAATATTGCTAAAGGGTTTTTTTCATCGCTTTCTGCCATGCGGCCTGCAGTCACACTCTGAACAATACCGAGTGCAAGAAATGTCATCCATATGGAAGTTCCACCACTGCTAATCAATGGTAAGGGTTGCCCAGTTACGGGAAATATCGAAACAGCAACACCCATATTTACCAAAGACTGCATAATGATCGGAAGTCCAACTCCTACGATCAGAAGTTGACCAAAAAAGTGTTCTGTTTTATATACGCTCATGAAAATACGGAATAGAAGCAGCAGGTATAAAAACAACAAACTCAAGCCGCCAGCCATACCATACTCCTCAGTGATAATGGCATAAATAAAATCAGATGTGCTTTGGGGTAATAAGTTTTTCATCACACTTTTACCAGCTCCTTTTCCAAGGACACCGCCAGTAGCAATTGCCGTTTTGGCACGTTGCACTTGGTAGTTGGTATTTGCATCTCCATCTCCCGTAAAACTTTCAATTCGACTCATCCATGTATCGACGCGGTTGGGGAAAGCATCTGGATATGCTTTTGCTGTCATGATAAACAAGGTCAGAAAGACCGCAGCAGTACCCAACATCAACAACAGATATTTTTTGGGATAGCCCCCAATAAATGCCAACACAAACACCAAAGCAACCAATAAAGCTGCCGTTGATAGGTTTGCGGGTAAGATGGTTGCAATCACCAATAAGATAGGCAACCATAGAACGAGCAAACTCCGCCAAAAATGAATGCCTTTGTCTTTATTGATTGAGAGGTAACGAGCCACATACACCATCAACACAACCGAAGCTAATGTTGATGTTTGAAAAGACAAGCCAAGGATCGGAATTTTAATCCAACGACTTGCATTTGCTCCATCTATCATATTGCCTTGCAGAGCGGTGTAAACCAACAATACCCAAACAATAGGCAACGCAATGACAGACAAACCGCTAAAGTATTTGAATGGAATACGGTGAGTGGCATACATAATACTGATTCCAATCAAGACAATGGCAACATGCTTGATCAAATGACCTGTAACAGAGCCAATCCCTAAAACATATACCAGGTTGGAGCTTGCGCTGTAAACGGGTAAAAACGAAAACACAGACAACAGGGCTACAATAGCCCATATAGCGCGATCTCCGTGGATATGTTTTGTGATAAAACGCATAAATTACAGTTGACGAACGAGTTGTTTAAATTGATCTCCCCGATCTTCATAGTTTTCAAAAAGATCAAAGCTTGCACAAGCTGGTGACAACAGTACCGCATCTCCTTGCTTTGCCAAGTCATAGGATGCCTGAACAGCCTCAGACATCGACCCCGCTTCCACCAGAAGGTTTACAACTGGAGAAAAACAATCGATGATTTTTTCATTGTCAAGCCCAAGGCAAATAATGGCTTTTACATTTTTGCGAACCAAAGGCATGAGTTTTGCGTAGTCATTGCCTTTGTCAACACCACCTACAATCCAAATTGTTGGGCGTGTCATACTGTCGAGTGCATAGTATGTTGCATTGACATTGGTTGCTTTGGAATCATTTATATAATCTACTTTTAGAATACGCAGCACCTTCTCCAATCTGTGCGGAGCGCCTTGAAAGGTTCGCAAACTCTCCCGTATGGTTTGTTTGCGAATGTTGACCAATTGGGCAATGGTCGCTGCTGCCATTGCATTTTTGGCATTGTGAATTCCCCCCAACGAGGGATTGTCAATCTGGATCATATCGGTTGTATTAAATCGTTCGTGTTTTATTGTTTTATCTGTATAGGGTATGTGTTGCGATTTGGGCTTGTGTCGTTCGATGGCCAACTTGATTTCATCATCTGTATCATCAAAGATGAAATAGTCTTCATTCGTTTGGTTTTTCAGCATGCAAAACTTGGCGTCAACATATCGCTCAAAGCTGTTGTCATAGCGATCTAAATGATCGGGGGTGAGATTGGTCATCACAGCATATCGCGGGTGGAAGGAATCGATGTCTTCCAATTGAAAACTACTGAGTTCAAGTACCCAGTAATCGGGCGAACTTGTCGTTACTGCTTTGGCAAAGCTTGACCCAATATTCCCAGCAAGAGCGACAGACTTTCCTGCCGATGCAAGCAAGTGATGCGTAAGCATGGCCGTAGTCGTTTTTCCATTTGTACCTGTGATACCGATCAGCTCCGCATCTGTGTGTAGTGAAGCAAATTCAATTTCTGAAAGCAAGGGAATCTCAGCAGACCTTATTTTTTCGACGATTGGTACATTTGGTGGAATCCCTGGGCTTTTTACAACCAAATCGGCTTTTGTAATCCGTTCGGCAGTGTGTTGCCCTTGTTCCCATTCAATATGATGATCATCCAATTCTTTTTGGTAGGACTCACCTATTGCCCCTTTATCGCTCAAAAAGACATGATAGCCAAGGTGCTGACCAAGAAGTGCAGCGCCAACCCCGCTCTCTCCTCCACCCAATACAATCATATTTTTTGACATTGGCTATCTGATTTTTAGGGTTACAAGTGAAATAATCGCAAGAGCGATAGTGATTATCCAAAAACGAGTCACAATTTTACTCTCGTGATATCCTTGTTTTTGGAAATGATGATGGACAGGTGCCATCAAGAAAATTCGTTTTCCAACTCCAGTTTTCTTTTTGGTGTATTTGAAATACCCAACTTGAAGGATGACTGACAAGCTTTCGATAAAGAAAACACCGCAAAGGACAGGAATCAGCAATTCTTTTCGAACCGAAAGCGCGAGAACGGCAATAATACCGCCAATGGTCAAGCTTCCTGTATCGCCCATAAATACTTGAGCTGGATAGGTGTTGTACCATAAAAATCCGACAAGACCCCCAGCAAATGCCGCGATAAAAATCACGAGTTCACTCACATCGGGGATATACATGACGTTGAGATAATCTGAGAAAATAATGTTGCCCGAAACCCAAGCAAAAACCCCCAATACCAATACGATTAGGGTTGCTGTTCCTGCAGCTAATCCATCTATGCCATCGGTGAGGTTTGCACCATTTGAAACCGCCGTTACAATAAAGATCACAAACGGAATAAAGACCAACCAAGCATACGCAGACCAAGATTCGTCAATCCAAGTAATCACTTCGGCATAGTCAAATTCATTATTTTTCAGTAATGGAATTGTGGTTTTTGTCGATTTCTCATTAACCACAATCTCTTGTCCTAGTGAAGCGTTTTCTCTTATAGTCACATCAGGATGGAAGTAAAGCGTAATCCCGACAATTAAACCCAAACCAACTTGACCAATGATTTTAAACCTTCCTTTAAGACCTTCCTTATTTTTTCGCTTAATCTTGATATAATCATCTATAAATCCAATGCTTCCCATCCAAATTATCGTTATGATGAGAAGAAGGATATAGATGTTATCGAGCTTGGCAAACAACAATACGGGAACGAGAGTTGCTAAAATGATAATGACGCCCCCCATAGTCGGCGTGCCAGCTTTTTCTTTTTGACCTTCCAGGCCCAGATCTCGGATACTCTCCCCCATTTGATTGCGGTGTAAGAGCTGAATGATTTGTTTCCCAAAAATCAAAGAGACAAGTAGCGAAAAAATGATTGCTATGGAAGCTCGAAAACTGATGAACTGGAATAAACTAGCTCCTGGAAGCTGGAATTCTTGTTCTAAATATTCAAACAGATAGTACAGCATTAGTTCTTGTTTTGTAAATGTTGTTTTAACTCCTTAGCGTCGTCAAATTCCAAACGCTCACCTTTGATGTCTTGATAGGTTTCATGACCTTTCCCTGCCACCAAAATGATATCCCCTTTATGGGCAAGCTGACAAGCCGTTTTAATCGCTTGTAACCGACTTGATATACTGATGTATTTTTTAAAATGTTCTGCTGGCACACCCGATTCGATCTGCTCAATTATCTTTTCAGGGTCTTCATTGCGCGGGTTGTCGGAAGTGAAAATCACTTTATCACTTAATGTTGAGGCAATCCGTCCCATAAGTGGGCGTTTTGCCTTATCGCGATCTCCCCCACAACCAAAGACGGTGATCAACATTTCATTTCCAGTCCTGATTTTGTTGATCGTCCCCAATACGTGGTTTAATGCATCTGGCGTATGCGCATAATCAACAATCGCTCGGACAGGATGCCCTCCACTGACAACATTAAACCGTCCTGATACGGGCTCTACCGCACTCAAAGCACTTAGGCTTTGGTCTGCGTTCTCTCCCAGTAACTGTGTGCAAGCGTATACCGCCAAGATGTTCGATGCGTTGAAGTCACCAACCAATGCTACCCATGTTTCTTTACCGTCTATCCGAAGTTGCATTCCCGAAAAGTCATGCTCAAGGATTTTCGCTTTAAATTCAGCTGTGTTCTTTAACGCATAGGAATGCTGCTTTGCATCGCAATTTTGCAACATATACTTGCCATTCTTATCATCGTGATTGCTCAATGCAAAAGCGGTTGCTGGCAGTTTGTCAAAAAACTTCTTTTTGGTGTCTCTATAGCTTTCAAAAGTCTTGTGATAGTCGAGATGATCATGCGTCAGGTTGGTAAAAATCCCACCTGTAAAATGAAGTCCCTCTATACGATGCTGGTCGATCCCATGAGACGAAACTTCCATAAAGCAATACGAAACGCCCGCTTCGACCATTTTTGACAAAAAGTAATTGATCTCCATTGGGTCAGGTGTTGTGTGTGTAGCTGGGTAGTGATGCTCGTTGATGGCGTTGGCAATGGTGGATAACTTCCCAACTGAAAACCCTAAGTGCTGAAATACCTCAAACAATAATTGAACAATCGATGTTTTGCCGTTAGTTCCTGTTACACCTATAAGACTGAGTTTGGCAGAAGGTCGATTGTGATAATTAGACGCGATCACAGCATAGGCACTTCGGGATTGTAAGGTTTGCACATAGGTAATTCCTTCCACTTGGTTTTTGGGTAACTCTTCGCAAAGGATTGCGATAGCTCCCTTCTTTACAGCATCGCCAATGTGGCTGTGCCCATCGTGAAACTCTCCTCGAATGGCGACAAACAATGCATTAGGTTCAACCTGACGTGAATCTGCTGTCACGTTCCCAATCGAAACAGATGTAGTCCCGAAAACATACTCTATGGATACGCCAAAAAGTAATTCTTTGAGTTGCATCAGGATTTCTTTTGTGTTTTGGTGAGTTTGACATCGGATTCGACCACGCTTCGGTTGGTCTCGTTCTTATTCCTCGTGATTTCCAAATAGCGATCTCGGCTGAGTTTGGTTTCTCTTGGAATTGAGCTGTATAGCTTGTGCGCAATTGTTTGGAAAACTGGGGCAGCCACTTGGTTTCCGAAATATCCTTTTTCTTTATCAGGGCGGTGAATGACCACTATGCATGAATATTTGGGTTGGTCTGAGGGAAAATATCCTACAAAACTCGCCACGTATTGTACCTCCTCTGTATTGTAGTCCAGCTGACAGGTTCCTGTTTTTCCAGAAATCGCAAAATTTGGGTCGTAAATATTATGAGCCGTACCCCAAGGTTTTTCCACCACTCCTTTCAACATACTTTTGACTTTTCCAATCGTCTCTTTGGAGCAAATGGAAGGGTTGATGATTTCGACTTCAGACTGCTTTTTGATTTGGCTCCTTGTGTTTTGGGTGCCTTCGATAAATCTGGGTCGCACCATGACGCCGTCATTGGCAATGGCGTTATAGAAAGTGAGCGTCTGCATTGGCGTCATTAGCACCCCATACCCATAAGCCATCCATGGGAGAGAAATCCCACTCCACCCTTTTTTATCGGGGTGTGGGATGACTGGTTTTGCCTCGCCTACGATCGGTAATCCCAGTGGTTCACTGAGCCCCATATTCATCAGACGATTTACAAATTGCTCTGGTTTTGAATTGTACTCATTGTATATTGCCTGTACCATTCCTGTATTTGAGGAACGCTCAAAAATTTCGGTAATCGGAATTTTGCCATAACCTCCCTTACGAGAATCACGCACTTTGTATTTGCCGTAAAAAGTCAGTTCTCCGTTTTGCGTATCAAAAACTGTCGTCGTATCGATAACTTGATCTTCGAGAGCAGCTACGAGTGCCATGAGCTTGAAGGTAGAACCGGGTTCGTGAGACTCCCCAATAGCGTAGTTGAGTTTTTCGTAATATTTCCCTTCTTTAGTACGACCTAAGTTTGCCACGGCACGAATCGCTCCTGTTTCGGTTTCCATTACGATAGCTGTTCCGTGATCGGCTTCAAAATTTTCAAGAGCTCCGAGCAAAGCATGGTGAGTGACGTCTTGAATGTTGACATCAAGTGTTGTTTGTACATCATACCCATCTTGTGGTTCTTGTAGATATGAATCGCTTAAGGGTTTCCATTCTCCATTTGCGATTTTTTGACGCAGTTGTAGCCCTGGGATCCCGCGTAACTCATCTCCAAAAGCACCTTCAAGCCCAACGCGTAGGTAGCTCCCGTTTGGTTGCTCTTGTTCATAGCCAATGGTGCGTTCGGCGATTTTACCTAAAGGTCTTTCACGCACGGTCTTTCTCTCTACAACCAAGCCCCCGCGAACGCCCCCCAATCGAAACAATGGAAAAGTTCGCAAACGAGTCATTTGCCCATAACTCAGATCCTTTGCAATACGTTTGTAACGATGCTGTTTTTTATGCGCATCAAGGAGTAGGTTATGATAATAATTAGGGGTATTCCCCAATAGAGAAGCAAGTGAGTCTGCAAGTGCATCCACGTGATTCTCAAAACGACTAGTAGTCACTGTCGCTGCATCAAAATGTATGGTATATTTCGGAACTGAAGTGGCAAGAAGACTGCCGTCATGCGCATATATATTTCCGCGAATCGGTTGAATTTCAAAGTTTTGTACGGTTGTTTTTTCAGCGAGAAGTTTGTAGGAGTCTCCTTCTACAAGCTGGATGTGAATGATTTTATACCCAATCCCAAACCCGAGCAGGAAAAGCCCAATCACCACAAATGAAAATCTAGAAATCAGTCTCTTTTGCTTTTCCATTTGTCTTATTCAATGATAATTTTTGTGGGTGGGGTGACAGAGGATACAAATCCACGTTTGGACAGTTTGCTTTTTACTTCCGTTTCCAAACGCATATACATGGCTTGGGTTCTCGTTTCTGCAAACTGACTTTTTAACGCTTGGATTTCAGTGTTTAAAGCCGAAATCTGCATCACCTTTTGGTCGATATTGTGAGAGGATGTAATCATAACACCCGCCAGAAAAAAGAAGAAAAATATGAGTCGCCAGTTCCGCAAGGCACCTTGCTGTACCAAGAAAGAACCTCGAAGAATTTCTAACATACTTTGTCTCATATTTTCTCAGCTATTCGAAGTTTGGCACTGCGTGCACGTTTGTTGTTTTGAATCTCTATTTCCGTGGGCAGTTTCATGTTTCCTACCTTTTTCAGTGGCTTGTATGAACGCCCAAACTCATCTTTCTCTGGTTCGTTTTCAAAGCAGCCATGCTGAATAAAGCGCTTGACAAGACGATCTTCTAAAGAGTGATAACTAATCACACAAAGTCTTCCATTACGGTTGAGGACCTCTGCGCTTTGCTCCAGAAGCGATTTTAGGGCTTCCAACTCTTGATTGACCTCTATTCGAAGGGCTTGAAAAATCTGGGCCAATACTTTGTGTTGGATCTTTACAGGGACAAGAGGGCGAAGTAGGTTCGCTAATTCCAAAGTTGTTTCGATGGGTTTTTCTACTCTACACTCAACGATCCTTGAGGCGATCTTGCGCGCATTCGTCAGTTCTCCATATTGATAAAAGATATCACTCAACTGCTCTTTTGTATAGTTATTTATCACGTCTTTTGCCGATTTTCCCTCCGACGAGCTCATTCGCATATCAAGTGGGCCGTCGAATCGTGTAGAAAACCCGCGAGTTGGTGTGTCAATTTGGTGAGAGGAAACGCCTAAATCTGCAAGAATTCCGTCAACTTTTTCAATCTTATGAAATCGTAAAAAGCGCTGTAGATAGGTGAAATTTTGATGAATGAAAATCAAGCGATCGTCCTCCCATGAATTTTCAATCGCATCTTCGTCCTGGTCAAAAGCAATCACCTTTCCGTCACTTCCAATCGCATCTAAAATGGCTTTGGTGTGACCGCCGCCGCCAAAAGTCACATCGACATAAGTGCCTGATTCCTTGAGAGCCAACCCCTCAAGGCAAGCTTCCAATAAAACAGGATTATGATACATCTTCGTCATGATTTCCCATCACCTCTTCTGCCAATTCCGCAAAGTCAAGAGCAGCATCGTCAATGGCTTGTTCGTACAATTCCTTGTCCCAGATTTCAATCATGTTGATTGCCGATGACAGAACTAGCGATTTATTTAAAGAAGCAATTCCAAGTAGATCCTTTGGAATCAATATCCTAGTTGCAGCATCTATATCGATCATTTTCACCCCAGCAGTAAATCGGCGAATGAAATCGTTGTTTTTCTTTCTAAATCGGTTGAGCTTATTCACTTTCTCCATCATGGCTGACCACTCTTCTAGCGTATAAAGCTCCAAGCACTTTTGAAACACGGAACGTTTGAGCACAAAGGTTTCAACTCCTTTGAGTTGCTTGACCAAAGACACGGGAAGTTTTACCCTGCCCTTGGGGTCTAATTTGCATTCATACGTGCCAACTACGTGCATTTTCCGACTTGAATTGAGTCAAATATATCAATAAATTACCACTTTTTACCACTTTTTACCACTTTGTTGATAAATTCAAACACCTTGCGTTTGTGAGTGGCTTAAATCATTTACAATGAGGTTATTGTCATTTCATTGAGCAAACTCGATTGAGATTGTGAATTCTAAACCATTTACTTCCACTTTATCCCAAATGAATAAGGCAACTGATTTGAAATAGTTATATTTGCGCACTATATTGGCTTCAATTAGATGAAACAAACAATAAAAACATCGGGGAAATTCAAATTCCTTGAAGTAGGCGCTGGAAAGCCAATCGTAATTCTTCATGGACTTATGGGTAGCTTGAGTAACTTTCAAGGGGTTACTGACTACTTTTCTGACAAAGGGTATCGGGTGATAATCCCCATGTTACCCATTTACGACCTCCCCTTGCTGAAAACCAACGTCAAAGAGTTTGCCAAATATGTCAATCAATTTATTTCCCATCTAGATTTATCAGAAGTTACTTTGCTTGGAAACTCCCTTGGGGGACATGTTGGACTGCTGGTTTCTTTGTTATATCCCAAAAACATCAAAGGACTTATCATCACAGGTAGTTCTGGGCTCTATGAAAACTCTATGGGTGAAAGCTACCCAAAAAGAGAAGATAAAGACTATATGACACGGAAATGTCAAGAGGTTTTTTATGATCCTGAAGTGGCTACTGACGAAATTATTGATGAGGTATTTGAAACCGTCAATGATCGGAAAAAATTGGTTAAAATTCTCGCAATTGCCAAAAGTGCAATTCGGCATAATATGGCTAAAGATTTGCCAAAAATCCAAATTCCAACCGCCATAATATGGGGAGAAAACGACATTGTAACACCCCCTGAGGTTGGACATGACTTTAATCGTTTACTACCAAATTCTTCTTTGTTTTGGATTGAAAAATGTGGGCATGTTCCCATGATGGAACATCCAGATCTTTTTAATGTGCATATGGAAGCTTGGCTAAACTCTCATTCAAATTGAGTTGCCATGATTCATACTGCCCGTTTTTTAGTTAGCAACTCTTCTGTTGATCAGTGCCCAAAGTCCTCTTTTCCTGAGTACGCATTTATCGGGCGTTCTAATGTTGGAAAGTCATCCCTAATCAATGCCCTCACAAACAATAAAAAACTCGCAAAAACCTCGGGAACACCTGGAAAAACAAAGCTAATTAATCACTTTTTAATTAATGAAGCTTGGTGTCTGGTTGATTTGCCGGGTTATGGCTATGCAAAAATATCGAAACAAGAGAGAAAGGAACTCAAAACACTAATCCAAGGCTATTTCGCCAATCGAAAACAATTGGTCAATACTTTTGTTTTGATCGATAGTCGGCACGAACCGCAAAAAATCGATGTCAATTTTATCAATGCGCTAGGTACTCAACAACATCCATTCTCTATCGTGTTTACGAAGATTGATAAACTCTCCAATGCACAACGTCAAAACAATATATCTGTTTACAAATCACACCTTTTAGAGCAGGGATGGGGAAGTGTTCCGCCATTATTTGAAACTTCAGCTAAGACTGGAGAAGGAAAAAAAGAAATTCTCAACTACATCCAATCAATCAATTCGAATCTTTAGTTTTTTTGACCTTGCCCAGTTTGTGTTCACTTGAAAAATAATCGCAAAATTGTTGAAAGGCCTCACCCATTTCAACATCTTGCGTAGCTTTCATATACGAGTTGCGAATGCCGACAAGCGTTTGGTGAACAAACACACGCATTTGGTCAACAGGCATCTCCTTAGTCCACAGATCAATACGTGCGCTTTCTTGGGTTTCTTTGTCCCAGGTGCTTAAAAACATGGCGTGTGTTTCTTGCTGGTCAATACCACCATCTGGGGCAGACCAACTCAATTGATCTGGCACATGATTCTCATCTAGGGTAACATTTATCGTAATACTCGTCTTTTTCATCATCTTCGAGGTTTATATTTTGATTTTTCAAATAACTCTCTGTAAGGAGTATTGAGCAGCTGCGTAATGGATTTTCGTTCTTTCTTTTGATAGGCCTTAACGATTTGGAGACCTAGCCATTGACCGATTTGACCTGGAGAGTCAACATCGATATTCAAATAAAATTTTGAAAACGGAGCTGGTGAAATAAAACGTTTGATCAACTCTGGATCTGTGCTGTAAAGCAACTCTTTGGAAACAAAGAAATTCCAGATTTCTTTTTCATTCGTCATTGCCCAAGCGAGCTGGTCTGGCGTGTAGCCCAAAATTTTATCTTCTGAATAATCGGACAAGATCGATTGTTTCAAGAACTGGATTTTACCAGAATAAATCAATTGTGCTAAAAAAGTACGGTCTTCGGGCAAAGCAATTCGATTGTTTGCAAATGATTCTGCTAGTTCTTTTGACAGTTGGTTCAACTCCATTCCCTGGCGTAAATAGAATGCAATTCCCTCATACATGTGATGGTTTACACCCAAAAAATTGTCAATGGCAATCAATGCCATGCTGTCGTTGAGAATGACTTTATTGTTGTAGTCAACATCCGAAGTAATGGTAATCACCTTTTTGGGTACAACTGTATTTTCAAAAACACGAGGAAGACCTTCCATAAATGGGGTCAGTTGGTCGTGAATATCTGAATTCGAAATCGATTTGATTTGTGCATATAAAGCCAGCTGTAAGCTATCTGTACGTCGATTGACCCATATGGAAAAGGGATAGCTTTTTGGAAAAAAATAAGGAAACCGTTTCTCAACTTCAGCGAGGGAGTCCGGGTGGGCATCATAAAAAATACTTTCAAAACGAATGAGTTCATAGGACTGTGTAGCATCCTTGTGTGTTTTTCGGTTCGAGCAACTCCAAAATAGGACAGAAATAATCAAAAGGACTAAAATTGAACAAAACCTGTTTTTGAATACGTGCATAAATACTACCTTTGAAAGTAAAATTAGAGTTTACGAAACTACTATTTTTTTAGATGATAATTCAGTTGTGCTATGAAAACTAAAGACGTTGCTGATCATATTATACATTGGTTAAATGCCTATGCAGAAGAGTCAAAGTTAGAAGGCTTTGTAGTTGGTGTTTCTGGTGGTGTAGATTCCGCACTCACCTCTACCCTGTGCGCTACCACAGGAAAACCAACACTTTGTCTTGAAATGCCAATACACCAAGAAAGCAATCAGGTGAGCCGAGCCAATAGTCATACAAGCTGGCTTGCAAAAAACTTCAGTAATGTGCGTGTAAAAGTCGTACCGCTAAATGCCTTGTATGATAGTTTTTGCCAGTTAGACGCCGACGGAAATGACAATACAAACACCCCTCTCTCTTTAGCCAATACGCGTTCTCGTTTACGAAGGGCTACTTTGTACTATTTCGCATCGCAAGAACGGTTTCTTGTAGCTGTCACGGGCAACAAAGTTGAAGACTTTGGCGTTGGGTTTTACACCAAATACGGAGATGGCGGGGTGGATGTCAGTCCAATAGCAGATTTGATGAAAAGTGAAGTCAGAGAACTCGCTGCACATTTGGGCGTACATGATTCAATTGTTCATGCAGCTCCAACTGACGGCTTGTGGGACGATAATCGAACTGATGAAGACCAGCTCGGTGCAACCTATGATGAGCTTGAATGGGCAATGAAACAACATGAAAACGGAAAAAACGCAGATGACTTTTCAGGTCGTGACCAGGCCGTTTTTACTACCTATGAAAAACACCACACAATCAATAAACACAAAATGACTCCCATCCCCGAGTGTGTGATACCACAGCATCTAAAGTAATTTTTTGTTAAATTTTTTTAAGAATTTACTTACATTCTTTGTAGTTTGTTTCAATTGTTGTTTCTTTAAGCAATCAACATAAATAACCATCTTACTTTAAGTCTGTGATAA
>CAXRDL010000009.1:0-21812 GCA_964229535.1 Flavobacteriaceae bacterium
AGACAGCGATGCGCTCAAAATACAATGTACACCCTGATGATGAACGTGCTTTTGGATCTTTTAATTTGGGCGAAATTTTTAATCGAGTCATTGGCTTTTCAAAAGGGATGAACCTACTGTCTTTGATTGTTGGCGTTGCAACCATACTTGCTGGAATTATAGTGAGTGGCTATATCCTATTAATTTCTGTTCGTGAACGAACTAAAGAGCTCGGCATTCGCAGAGCTCTAGGAGCAACCCCTCAGGAGGTGCGAAGTCAAATCATACTCGAGTCTGTGTTTTTGAGTTTAACAGCAGGAGTCATGGGCATTGTTCTGGGGTCGTTTGTGCTGGCGATCATTAACGCACTCACAGCTGATAGCTCAACATTTCCATACACCAATCCGACCGTGCCTTTATCCTATATTGCTGCGGCTTTGATTTTAATGATTACACTCGGCACACTCATCGGTCTAATCCCTGCACAACGCGCAGTGAGCATAAAACCAATTGATGCACTACGAGAAGAATAACAACAATAATACCTATTACAATGAATAAATACTTGAAATATCTACTTATCACAATCGGCGTCGGGGGAGTCCTGTTTGCCACTGCTTACTTTATCAGAACCAATGCAACCCCATCAACGGTATTTGAAACGGAGACCTTGTTTCGGACAAGTATCCGCGAAACGACTTTAGTAACTGGTAAAATCATTCCGCAGGATGAGGTTGAAATCAAGCCACAAATTCCCGGGATCATTCAAATGATTGCTGTAGAGGAAGGGGATCTCGTCAATACGGGTGATCTTCTGGCACGTGTCAAAGTTGTTCCCAACGAGCAAACGCTTAACAGTGCGCAAGGTCGAGTTGAAAATGCCAAACTTATCGTGGTCAACTCGGAAAAAGATTTTGCTCGAAATCAGCAATTGTATGAAAAGGGGATTCTTTCAGAGCGTGATTTCAATGCAGCCGAACTGAGCTATAAACAAGCCAAGCACGAGTTGGTTAACGTGGAAAATGATTTGCAAATTATTCGTGAAGGATCGACGGGTGGGGACAGATCAGCAAATACCAATATCCGAGCGACTGTTTCAGGAACCGTGCTTGAAGTCCCTGTAGAGGAAGGAGACCAAGTCATCGAATCAAACAGTTTTAATGCGGGAACAACCATCGCATCAATTGCAGACCTTGGAAAAATGATTTTTGAAGGTCAGGTGGACGAGTCCGAAGTCGCCAAAATTCGTGTAGGCACCAATCTCGAGGTGAGTTTGGGTGCAGTTCCAGACCAAGCGTTCGACGCAAGTTTGCGGTTTATTGCACCAAAAGGAAGTGAAGAACAGGGTACGGTACAGTTTAAAATCGAAGCAGACGTGTTTTTACCTGCTGACTTTACAGTGAGAGCGGGCTACAGTGCCAATGCATCTTTGATACTACAACAAAAGGATAGTGTCCCTGCCATTCGGGAGGCATTACTTCAATTTGACAGCAAGACACAAGAGCCCTATGTGGAGGTGCGAACAGCAGAACAGACCTTTGAACGTCGGAACCTGACCCTTGGAATCTCTGATGGAATCAATGTCGAAATTGTCGAAGGCCTCGAAGAAAGCGACCTGATTAAGGTTTGGAACAAAACTGAGGAACCAGACAAACTAGACGAAAATGAATAGTAATCTAATCACAACATCGCTCAGAATCGTCTTCCCATTATTTATCTTGTTTTTGGGGAGCGCGACGACTCAAGCACAAACGGAACCGTGGACACTCAAAAGCGCAGTGATACACGCTCTTGAAAATAACATCCAAATCCGTCAGGCTTCCTTATCCACACTCGATGCACAGGCTGCAAAAAGCGAGGCGATCGGCGGCTTTTTACCCAATGTGAACATGGGTGCAAATCACTCTTGGAATATCGGTTTGAATCAAAATATCACGACTGGGCTTTTGGAAGATGTGACCACACAATTTACCAATGCCTCTGTGAGTGTTGGCGTTGACCTTTATCGCGGTGGTCAAAATGTACTACAATTGCTTCGTGCCAATCTAGCTCTACTAGCTAGTCAATACCAAATTGAAGACATGAAAGAAGATGTGGCCTTATTTGTAGCCAACGGATATCTGCAAACGGTATTTAGTCGGGAAGCAGTTGGCATTGAACAGGCACAACTCGAGCTGACCAAATTTGAACTCCAACGCACACAAGAACAAGTACAAGCAGGGGTTTTGCCCGAGGGCGATCTTTTTGAAATGCAAGCCGTTTTGGCTTCACAAGAACAGCAATTGGTTGTCGCTCAAAACCAATACACCATGGCAAAGTTGTCATTGGCGCAGCTACTGCTGATTCAGGATTATGAAAATTTCGAAATTGCAGATGAAGATTTCGCAATTGAGGGTCAGGAAATCTTGGTTCAACGGCCAACAGATTTGGTCGCAAAGGCACTTGATTATCGTAACGATATCAAATTGGCACTGACAAATATCGACATCGCCAAAACGGATTTACGCCTTGCCAAATCGGTTAGCAAACCAAGTCTTTCGGGCTTTTATTCCTATAGCTCGAGAATTTCATATGCCGATCGCTTGGAGCAAACCAATACATTTGATTTGGTGGAGGTTGGTGTTGTTGAATCGACAGGGGAGTCTGTTGTTCGCCCAGTCTATAACCAAAGAGTTGTTGCAGCCCTCCCGATTGAAGAGCAATTGAAGCTCAATGATGGTCATAATTTTGGATTGAGTCTTAACATTCCCATTCTCAATGGGTTCTCACTGAAAAATAATATTGAACGGTCAAAAATCAATGTTGAGCGATCTGAATTTCAGTACAAACAACAGGTTTTGGACTTGGAAAATAGCATCAATCAGGCCTATAACGATAGCAAAGGAGCTCAGCAGGCATATGTGGCTGCACAAAAAACCTTGGATGCGCGTAGCAAAGCATACAGCTATGCTCAAAGCCGTTTTGAAGCAGGGGCAGCAACTGCTTTTGAGTTTAGCCAAGCCAAATTGCAATTTGAATCTGCACAATCTGCATGGTTGCGCGCCAAGTATGATCTTATTTTCAAAATCAAAATTTTGGAGCTGTATTTCGGAATTCCAATTGCAGACTTATAGTCGGTAGCACTTTGTTTGCTATTTTTGGGCATGCCATCGCATTTACTTTGTATAGAAACCACAACAACCCAGTGTTCGGTCGCACTTTGTGCAGACGGCGAGCTATCTACTTTGGCACAATCCAACCATGAGAATTATCAGCATGCCCAACTCTTGCATACCTATATCTACAAGGTATTGTCAAAACACAATCTGAAGCCTTCCGACTTGGCCGCCATTGCCCTGAGCTCAGGTCCAGGGTCATATACAGGACTTCGTATTGGAGCTGCTGCAGCCAAAGGGCTATGCTACGCCAATGATATTCCCCTGATCGCAATTCCAACTCTGGATATTGTTGCACGTGAAATCACACCAAGCGATGGTCATATCATTGCGACTCTTGATGCTCGCAGAGACGAGGTGTATTGTGCAATCTATACCCACGACTATCTGTGCGTACAACCTGCTAGCCCACACGTAATTACATCCAATAGCTTTGCCGAATGGACAGCAAAAGGGCCGGTTTATTTTGTGGGAACTGGACTTGAAAAATGCGAAGAGATTGTCGATCATAACACAGAATTTATTTTCCCCAAAGACCCCTCATACCCAAGTGCAGCACAGATGGTAAAACAGGCACAAGATGCATTTGAAAAACAGGTTTTTGAAGATGTCGCCTATTTTGATGTGGATTATCTCAAATCATTCCAAACAAGCCCGAAAAAAAAGAACGCCTTGGGTCAGTCGACCTAACCGTTGATTGCTGTTACGGCTTCAACCTTGCCAGGTAACATTTCGCGTAGCAATTGCTCGATTCCGTTTTTTAGCGTAAACGTAGAGGAAGGACATCCGCTACAAGCACCTTGTAGGATGACTTGAACGGATTTGAGCTCTTCATCGTATGAATCAAACACGATGTTTCCACCGTCAGAAGCAACGGCGGGTTTGATATGTTGATCGATAATCTGGATAATTTCCAAGGCGGTACCCTCTTGCACGATCTGTGGTGCACTCTTTTTCGGAGATGCGTTTCCAGTGACCACGGCCTTATTGTCTGCGATATAATCACGAAGGTATTGACGTAAGTCTTGCACAATTTCTTCCCATTCGGCGATTTCATATTTGGTAATCGAGATAAAATTCTCGTCAATAAAAACCTCTTTGACATAGGGCTTATGAAACAATTCAGTCGCCAGAGGGGAGTTCTTTGCCTCATCAATATTTTTAGCTTCATAAACTTCGCCCAAGATACGTTTGCTACAAACAAATTTCATTACAGCAGGGTTAGGTGTGCTTTCTGCATAAACCGAAATGGCCTCTTTTTGATCGGCTTGTTTTTTGATCTGTCCACCCTGATTGAGGTAATCGGCGAGTTGTGATGCAACTTCGTCTTGCACATCAGCCCACTCCAGGATATCAAAACGCTCAACTTCGATCCAATTTTCAGTCAAACGAACATGCTTGACAAAAGGGAGGTAAAACAATTGTTGGATCAATGGGAAACCTCCAGCTTCGTCAACATTGGTAAAGTCGATTTGATCATCGCCTAAGGGCTGGTTGCTTACAAAACGAATTCGAGTCGGGTGGTCAGTTGTTGTAATGGTAAACTGAAACATAGCGCAATTTTTTACAAAAATACACAAACCACGTCATCAAACCCTTTGATTTTGTACATTTAAACATGATTCTAAAAACCGTACGTGGAAAAACGCCTATTCATGGGGCGAATTGTTTTTTTTCGGAGACTTCTGTTGTCATTGGCGACGTGGTGATGGGTCGGGATTGCTCGGTCTGGTATCACGCAGTCATTCGAGGGGATGTTCATAGTATTCGAATTGGAGACCGAGTCAATATCCAAGATGGTGCAGTGATCCATGCGACCTACGAGCGTTCTCCAACAACAATCGGAAATCGTGTTTCGATTGGGCATAATGCCATTGTGCATGGATGTACGATCCACGATAATGTTTTGATTGGAATGGGTTCGATTGTGATGGACGACTGTGTGGTTGAGTCCAACAGTATTATTGCTGCTGGGGCAGTTTTAACACAGGGGACACACGTGCCATCAGGCACGATCTATGGCGGGGTTCCTGCAAAAAAGATAAAGGATATTTCAGTCGATCTCTTAGAAGGTGAAATCGAAAGAATAGCCGACAACTATACCATGTATGCGGGTTGGTTTACGGAATAGAAAGTTCAATGACATTTTCAGGAGAAACAAATTGACGCATGGTTTGCGAATCCCCCGTGCAATAGTATGTGGTATTCCCCAGATCTTGTGATTCACAACCTAAATTTTTTTTATTCAAGATGCGCTCGACTTGTTTAGCGACTGCACCATTGCAGTCAACGATTTTGACATGTTTCGGCAGGGTTCGATTCAATATGGGTGTTAAAAAGGGGTAGTGCGTACACCCCAAAACCAAGTGGTCTGCCCCTTGCTCGATCATGGGTTGCGTATAGCTTTGCAAGAGTTGCTCCATTTCTTCGCTTTGGAGCATTCCACTTTCGATCATCTCGACCAAATGTTTTCCCTCCTTTTCGAGGATTCGAACCCCCTGGCCATAGGCCGTAGAGGTTTCGTGAAAGAGTCCACTGCTTAAGGTTCCTTTGGTGGCAAGTACGCCAACAACTCCTGTTTTGGTTTGTAGGGCAGCTGGCTTGATTGCTGGCTCGATTCCAACAAAATGGATCGGGTGGGTTTTTCGCAATGATTTTATGGCATTTGTTGTTGCGGTATTGCACGCCACGACGATGAGTTTACTTGATTGTTCAGACAGCCAATGGGTCAGCGCTTGACTTCGTTCCCGGATATCCTCAGGGGATAAGGCGCCGTATGGAGCAAATGCGTTATCAGATATATAGATAAAGTTTTCGTTTGGAAGCAAGGATCGAAGTTCACGCAGTAGCGACAAGCCACCCACACCCGAATCAAATACGCCTATTGGACGATTACCCATAGTGTAAAAATAAAAAACTGCCCTTAAAAAGTGCAGTTTTAAAAATATTAATACAGAGTTTTATTTAGAAGCCAAGCTCAGTTTTGACATCTGCCATCAGGTCTTTTCCTTTGGCCATAAGTACGGAAGATCCTTGACTGGAGTCCATCACATAATCAAACCCTTGTGCGGTCGCAACTTTTTCGACTGCTGCACGTGCCTTCTCAATCAAAGGACGTAGTAAGTCGGCTTGTTTTTGCTGTACGTCTTGGAGAGCTGTTTGACGAAACTGTTGGATATTTTGCTCCATACCCTGTAATTCTTGCTGACGCTTTTGATTGGTTAGGTCAGTCTGATTTTCAGCATCTGCAGAGTAATTTTGCATTTTTGTTTGCAGTTCTTTTAACGAAGATTCTATCTCATTGGTGTAATCCTTTTCGAGTTTTTGAATTTCTTCCTGCGCAGCGATAACCTCGGGCATCTCACTCACGAGTTTTTGAAAGTCGAGGTGAGTAACCTTAGATTGTGCTTGGGCTGTAAAGCTCATAAAAGCAATGCAGATTGCTGTGATATAGTGTGTAAATTTAATTTTCATTCTATTGAGGTTTAATTTATTTCTGCTCACTGGCTTTTGCTTTTCGTATTGAGTCCATTTCTCTTTTACGCTTTTCTAAAACCTTTTGGCGAGCAGCATTTTGCTCTTGTTTACGAGATTCAACGAGTTCCTCTCGTGCTTTTTTCTTGTCTTTTTGATTGATGTATTTTACAACAAGGTTGCTAATATCGTACTTTTTTTCCGAATGGAAGACCAAAATTTCAGCACTTCGGTCAAATACATAATCTAGTTTTCGATTTTCTGCAACTTCTTTGACGGCTTCCAAAATTTTATCTTGGATGGGCTGAATAAAAATGACCTTTTGTGCCAACCAATCGCCTTGCGGTCCGAACCGTTTTTGTTGATAGGTATTGAGCTCTTCTTGCTCAAAGGCAATATCTTCCTCTCTCTCTTCAATCAACTCTTCAGTAAGCAAAGGTCGTTCGAGATCCAATTTTTGCTGCAGCTCGTCGATTTTAGTTTGCTTATTGCTGATTTCTTCTTTCCAAAAACTGATTTTATCTTCCAAAGCTGCATTGGCATCTTTATAATCATTGAGGTTTTCAAGCACACGATCCATATCCATAAAGCCGATACGAACCCGGTTTTGAGCCACGATCAGTGTCGTAAAGCCCAAGAAAAGCCCAAGAAATAAGATTTTTTTCAAAACAAATTAAAATTGCTGCCCGATGATAAAGTGTGTTTCCCAACCGTGGGGGCTCAGATCACCTTCAACAGGGCTATCAAACCCATATCCAAAATCGATTCCGAGAAGACCAAAGGCGGGCATAAAAATTCGAATTCCAAAACCAGCGGACCTTTTCATATCAAACGGATTATATTCCTTGAAATTATTATAGGAGTTTCCTGCTTCCAAAAAACTTAAAGCAAATATGGAGGCCGATGGCTTGAGGGTGATAGGATACCGCAGCTCCAGTGAAAACTTATTATAAATCGTGGCGCCATCCCGATCAGATAAAGACTGGTTTTCGTATCCTCGCATCGCGATGGTTTCTCGTCCATCAAGTGCATACTGTGAAAGGCCATCCCCACCCAAATAAAAGCGCTCGAATGGAATAATGCCACGATCGGTATTGTATGCTCCTAAGTAGCCAAACTCAGTATGTGTTTTCAACACCAGCTTGTCGATGATGTTGCTGTACCAAGAGCCAGAAAACTTTAGTTTGTAATACTCCAACCACCGAAATTTTTCCTGATCAATTTTCGCTTGGTCTGGGGTCCCGTTTGTATTTTGATAGGCAGCTTGATCTCCCAGATTCGCATAGTCAACATTGTTGACCAATGAATACGGAAAAGAAACCTTTGCACTCACTGAAAATTGAGAACCCCCTAATGGAAAAATCGGGTTGGTATAGGTGTTATTCCGGGAAAGGGCAACGGTGTAATACAGATTGTTCGATACACCATCTCCAAAGGTGAATAAGCCCGTATAGTAATTGTTTAAATCATAGTATTGATAACCGATTGCTTGAGAAAGGGTAAAGTAATCGTCGGGCACTTGCAAGCGTTTGGCCAAGCCGATATTTATGCCACGGATTTTAAAATACTGGCTTGTATCAGCACGACCTGTAAAGTAATTGTAGCGGTACTGAGTGGTCTGTGAGATCGAAGTTGAAAATTGAACGGGCTGTTTGCCGCCAAGCCATGGTTCTGCAAATGAAAAACTATAGGTTTCGTAAAAACGACTTTTCTGCAAACGCAAGGACAGCTGCTGCCCATCTCCCATTGGAACAGGTCTGTATGCCGATTTGTTCCAGATGTTTCGCATCGAAAAATTGCTAAAACTCAATCCAAGTGTTCCGATAAATCCGCCGCCGCCATATCCACCTTGAAGCTCGATTTGACTGGCTCCTTTTTCAACGAGTCCGTATTCGATATCCACAGTCCCAGCATTGGGGTCAACATTCTTAAAGTCGGGAGAAATTTGCTCTGGATCAAAAAAACCGAGTTGACCCAATTCTCGAACCGATCGAACAACGAGGTCTTTGCTGTACAGTGCGCCTGGTTTGGTACGGATTTCTCTGTAAATCACATGGTCATTGGTTCGATCGTTTCCGACAACGGTGATTCGATTAAAATAAGCTGGCTTCCCTTCGATAATTCGAATTTCGAAATTGATGGTATTGTTCTTGGCACTGATTTCGACAGGGTTTACCGACGAGAATAAATATCCATTGTTTTGATATAGGTTGGTCAAATCCTCTCCATCGGGTTTGGTGGGATCTGCGATCCGTTTGCGGAGCAATACACCATTATAAGTGTCCCCTTTATCGATTCCCAATAGGCGGGCAAGATCTCGATCGGAATACACACTATTCCCCAAAAAGTTAATATCTCCAAAGTAGTACTTATTTCCCTCAACCACTTTGACTTGAACGTCGATTTCATTGTCATTAGAAATCACTGTGTCATAAACCACTCGGGCATCACGATACCCTTTTTCTTTGTAGTAATCGATAAGGGTGCCCAGGTCTTCGTTGTAATCGTCTTCGATAAACTTTGATTTTTTCCAAAAACGACCAAAGAATTTACGTTTGGTATTTTTGAACTGCTTTCGCAATGTACCATCACTGAATTCATCGTTGCCCTCAAATGTAATGGAGTTGATTTTCACACGATCACCACGATCGATAAAGATTAGCATTTTTTGACTGTTGCTGCCAACCGTATCTTTTTTGGTCTCAATGGTGACTTTCGTATTTAAAAAGCCATCTTTTCGGTATTTATTGACGATGTAGTTTTCTGTGGTTTCTAAAAAGTTTTCACTGATTTTTAGCCCTTTTTTCAATCCTGTGTCGTCAATCAAACTTTGTAGTTTGCTCTTTTTGACCCCTGTGATGGTAAAATCAGAAAGCGTTGGAAGCTCTTGAATGTAGATCTCAATATCAGCAGTATCCCCTTCCACTCGTGTGAGATAAAAGTTGATGTCGCTAAAGAGCTCGAGTTTCCAAAGTTTGTTGATAACGGCACTGATGTCATCTCCAGGGATTCGAACTTGTTGTCCAGTGCGAAGCCCAGTGTACGCAACGACAGTTTGTGGGCTAAAACTTTTTATGCCAGTGACTTCAATTTTGCCCAAGGTATACAGTTTTCCCTGATCAAAAGAGGAGGTTTGTTGCGCTAGTGAACTGCTACATACAGCCAAAAACAAAAAAATCCAAGGGGTGATATTATTCAGCAATTTGCTCACTCGTTTTTCCAAATCGGCGTTCTCTTAGTTGATAATCTGTGATTGCATTGTGGAGGGAAGTCTCGTCAAAATCAGGCCAAAGCTCTTCGGTAAAATACAATTCTGCATAGGCGATTTGCCACAGCAAAAAATTACTTATTCGGACTTCACCACTTGTGCGAATCAGCAGATCGACATCTGGTAAATTTTGCGTGTAAAGATGCTTATTTATTATGTCTTCGTCAACATTTTCAACTGAAATTATGTTATTTTTAACTTTATAGCTGATTTCTTGAATTGCACGCTGGATTTCTTGTCGTGCACCATAGCTTAGGGCGAGGGTCAGCACAAGCCCCGTATTCGTTTTGGTTTCGTCCAAGACCTCTTGCAATTCGTTTTGAACATTCTCGGGCATCATATCTGTATGTCCAATCGCATTCAGACGGATATTGTTCTTTTTCATCAAAGGCAGTTCGCGCTTTAACGCACTGACAAGCAGCTTCATCAAAGTTTTGACTTCGTGTTTTGGGCGATTCCAGTTTTCAGTGGAAAACGCATACAAGGTCAGGTTCTGTATTCCCAAGCGGGCAGCAGCTTCAACAACTTTACGCACCGATTTTGCCCCTTCACGGTGACCAAAAACACGGGGTTGGTTACGCAACTTTGCCCAGCGACCGTTTCCATCCATGATGATGGCAATGTGCTTTGGCAATCTTTTGATATCTATGTCAATTGCTGTCATAATAGACCTTCTATAAACCAACCACGACCAAAGGAATAGGAGAGTGAAAACCCGCTAAAGATGATCCAATCGTTACTTAAACCGTTTCCAAATGCTGGTTGCTGATCAATTTCGTTCACAAATGTAGGAAAACTTCCATCGAGGTTATCGCTAAAGGTGTAAAGCGCCTTGATTTCAAAACCCAATAGAAAATTCATGCCCAAACGGGTTTTGACACCAACCCCCATAGGAATCGCAAATGAAAAGTTATTGGTTTGGTAATTCGCAACGGATTCACTGACGGGATAGTACAAGTCTCGGAATTTTACATAACTCAATCCTGCAAATAGATAAGGTGACCACGAAGTTTTAAAGTCAGAGAAATCCATTTCAAAATAATTGACCTCTAGTATAGCTGATGTGTGATTGATCGAATTGCTAAAACTGATGGCACGTTCTTTTCGTAAGGGTTCTACCGACAGGGAGTCGATGCCCCGAATTGAACTCAAGCCAAGTTCGAAACGAAAGGCAAAACGCGGTGAAAAATTGCTTTTGTAAAACAGGGTTGCAGAGGGCGATTTGAGCGAGGGCTCAACAAAAGTCGTTTTTCCCACTTCTCCAATGTAGTTCGTGCCTCCTAGGAATAGTCCAACTTCACGATATTGCGCATGGGCGAATATCATTGGAATAATAAGACACAATAGAATGACTCTCAAAACTGTACAGGATTTACGTATGCTAAACGAATCAGGATTTGCATTTATTGCTCAATTGCGTCGGTCTTTCCCCCAATGGAGTTTGTTGCGCAAGGTTTTGTAATAGTTATCATCGTTTAGGCGTGCCAAATGTAAGGGAAATGCTGCTTTTTGTATGCGAATCTCTTGTCCTGTCGGAATGGTGTGAATTCGCGAGTCCAAAGACAATAGGTGTGCGTCTTCGCGACTGCTGACACTGAGCTCAACCACGTCATCTTCAGAAATCACCAAGGGGCGCGCATTGAGATTGTGAGGCGCAATGGGCGTGAGCACCAAGGACTTGCTATTTGGGTCGATAATTGGACCGCCATTGCTAAGCGAATAGCCCGTAGACCCGGTAGGTGTCGAAACAATAAACCCGTCAGCCCAGTAGGAATTGAGTGGTTCCCCATTGATTTTGGTGTGAACCGTGATCATTGCAGTTGTGTTTTTTCGACTTACTCCAACTTCGTTTAATGCCAATGGGAAAGCAGCAAGGTCTGCCGACGCACCCTCGATTTCAACTTCGAGCAAAGTCCGCTTCTCAACGCGGTATTGACGGTCTACAAATGCTTGAAGGGCAATTTGGATATCACCGGCCTGAAGGGTAGCCAAAAACCCAAGTCGACCCGTGTTGACGCCAATCACAGGAATCTCTGTATCGCGAATCAACTCCAATGAGCGAAGAAGGGTACCATCTCCACCAACTGAAAAAAAGACATCGGTGTCTTTACCCAAATCAGTATGTGTAGAAAATGAAGAAAGCGATTGGTTTTCTAACCATTTACAAATCGCCTCATGGCAAGTTACGGCAACACCCATCGAATGAGCGGATTCTAAAAGATAACGAACAGTTTGTTGGCAAGCTTCGTCTTGAAGGGAGCTGTACACAGCAATTTTCATGGGCGACTACATCGAGAGGTATTTGTCTAAATACGAAGCGTTCTCCTGCAACTTATCTTCCCAATTATCCTCTTCATGCTTGCTCAATACTTCATAGCCAAATCGACGAAGTGTTGGCAAAAGGTGCTTGAGGTCCTGCGGGTCAACTGTGAGCAAGATATCTATACAATCCGCATGCTGACGTTCGAGATGCAGACTCGTAATTTCCACATGACAAAGCTCGAGAAGTTGTATCAGGTCTGACAACAAAAAGTCAACGCGGCTTTTGCGAATGCTGAGTTGTGTGAGGTTTTGATAAACAGTTGCTTCGTGCATAACTCTAGCCAAAATAACGAAAAAAGTGGACAAACCGCTCTATTCCATGTATTTTTGCTAAAAAAAAGAAAATGACGAGTTTAAGTGTCAATGTCAACAAAATCGCCACTTTGCGCAATGCACGAGGAGGCGACATGCCCAATCTTGTACAAACAGCCAAAGATCTGGAGAGTTTTGGGGCACAAGGGATTACCATCCACCCACGTCCTGATGAGCGCCACATTCGGTATCAAGACGCTTATGATTTAAAAGGGGTGGTACAAACCGAACTCAATATCGAAGGCAATCCTATTTCCAAGTTTGTGGATCTTGTTTTGGCAGTCAAGCCCGTACAAGTGACCCTCGTCCCCGATGCTGAAGATGCGATTACTTCTAATGCGGGTTGGGATACCATCCAACACAAGTCTTTTTTGACGGAAGTTATTCAAGAATTTAAATCCAATGGCATTCGGACTTCTATTTTTCTCGATCCTGATCCCAAACAAGTCGATGGGGCAAAAGTCACCGGAACAGACCGCATTGAACTTTATACAGAGGCCTATGCAAATGGGTTTCCCAAAAACCCAGAAGCCGCGATCTCACCCTATGTAGAAACGGCAAAACGGGCAGTAGAACTCGAAATTGGACTCAATGCGGGGCATGACCTCAACTTGCAAAACATCGCCTATTTTCATCAGCATATTCCCAATTTGCTCGAAGTTTCAATCGGGCATGCGCTTATTTGCGAGTCGCTTTATTTTGGACTTGAAAATGTGGTCAATCAATACCGTGCCAAACTCGTATGAGCTTGCTTCACAGTCAAATCCTAGGAACGGGAAAGCCCTTGTTGGTCCTACATGGCTTTTTGGGCATGTCCGACAACTGGCGCACCATGGGCAAGCAGTGGGCAGCTCATTTTGAAGTGCACCTTATCGACTTGCGCAATCACGGGCGTAGCTTTCACAGTGATGTGTTTTCCTATGCCGATATGGCAGCGGATTTGACGGCATATTGCGATCATCATCAACTGCAGCAAGTCATCGTTTTGGGGCATTCCATGGGGGGTAAACTCGCGATGCATTATGCAACGACCAAGCCCGAACAAGTCGAAAAACTGATTGTTGCTGATATTGCCCCCAAGGCCTACCCGCCACACCATGATCACATTTTGGAAGGGCTGATGGACTTACACACCCATCCCCCCGAATCCCGTGGTGATGCCGATCAGCGTCTCAGCCAGTTTGTGACCGACCAAGGGACACGCTTGTTTTTGCTAAAAAACCTGTACCGCACCCCCGACGGTTTTGCGCTGCGTATAAATGCTCCTGTGCTGCAAGGCCAGGTTGGACAGGTAATGATGGCCTCCGATGCGAACTATCCCGGACCAACGCTGTTTTTGGCAGGTGAAAAATCAGATTATATTTTGCCGCAAGACCACGCACAAATCGCTTCACAATTCCCCCAAGCCATAGTCAAAACCATTCCCAAAGCGGGGCATTGGCTCCATGCCGAAAACCCCCTTGCCTTTGCTGCGGAAGTGGCGGATTTTTTGGGGACGGATTAACTCTTGCTAAAGGGCAAGAAAAAAAGTACTTTTGCGCTTCCGTAAACAAAATGCTATGCAAGTAACGCGCAAAGACGTTGATGCCCTAAATGCTGTCATTACCATCGCTATCGATAAGGCGGATCTGTCGCCCAAAATCGATTCGGTTCTCACTTCCTATCGAAAACGTGCGAATATCCCTGGCTTTCGCAAGGGTAATGTACCCATGGGATTGATCAAAAAGCAATATGGCGCTGCTGTCAAAGCCGATGAGGCAAACAAAATGCTACAGGAGTCACTTTCCAACTATATCAGCAAAGAAAAAATTGCCCTGTTGGGCAATCCACTCCCTGTTGAGCGTGAAGACTTTGACTGGGATGCCGACACCATGTTGTTTGACTTTGAATTGGGGTTAAGCCCATCGTTTGAGGTCAAACTCAAAGGGCGCAAGGCCATTACTCATTACCAGATAACTGCGGACAACGAAACCATTGACAAACAAATCGAAAGAATGCGCAGCCAATACGGGAGCTTGCATGCCGAAGATACTGTCGCCGATGGCGTGGAGATCACAGCCCAGTTTACAGCTGAAGACGTGGACAACAAGTCCACCTTGTCTATTGACGATATAAAAAGCAAAACCCAAAAGAAAAAGCTATTTGGCGCGAAAGTTGGCGACACCGTTGAGCTCAAAACCAAAGGACTTTTTGCCGATGATCATAAGTTGATGCATGTATTGGGTGTGGATCACGACAAGGCACATGGTTTGTCGATTCCAGTGAGTTGTACAATCGAAGAGATCAACCGCAGAGAACTCGCCGACATGGATCAAGAGTTTTTTGATAAGGTCATGGGGAAAGACGCTGTGAAAAGCGTATCTGAACTCAAAGAAAAACTCATGGCAGATGCAGAACGTCAATTTGCAACCCAATCCGATCAGAAAATGCTAAACGACGTGACCGAGTCTCTGATTGACAACACCAAATTTGATTTACCTGCTGCGTTTTTAAAAAAATGGATGCAAACATCTGGTGAAAATCCAATTTCCGAAGATCAAGCAGCCGAGGAATATGACAAAGCCGAACGCGGGATTCGATACCAATTGATCGAGGCGAAATTGGCGGAACAGTACGACCTGAAAATCGATCGAGAGCAAGTCAAATCCTTTGCCAGAGATATGATTCAAGGGCAAATGGCGCAGTTTGGTCGCACGGGTGTATCCGATCAAGAACTCGACGATATCGCAGAGCGTATTTTGGGGAATCAAGACGAAATCAAGCGCATCTCTGATCAGTTGATGAGCAAGAAAATGACCGATCTTTTTCGTGCAGAAGCCAACCTAAAGACCAAGAAAGTGAGCTACGAAGATTTTGTCAAGCAAGCATACAAATCATAAATTGTCTATCTTTAAACCATAACAAACACAATGGACCACGGTAAAGAGTTTAAAAAATACGCGATTCAAGAGCATGGAATCAACAGTTTGTACTATGACCAATTGGTGAGTAGTATGACTCCTTATATCATTGAAGAACGCCAAATGAATGTGGCGCAAATGGATGTATTCTCACGTTTGATGATGGATCGCATTATCTTTTTAGGAACTGCCATCAACGACAGTGTGGCCAATATCATTCAGGCACAGCTGTTGTTTTTGGAGAGTACAGACAAAACCAAAGACATTCAAATCTATATCAACTCTCCAGGCGGAGGGGTATATGCCGGTTTGGGAATCTATGATACGATGCAGTTCATCGGTCCTGATGTGGCCACGATTTGTACCGGAATTGCAGCTTCAATGGCTGCGGTACTTCTCTGTGCAGGTGCCGAAGGAAAGCGCTCTGGACTAACGCACTCTCGTGTGATGATCCACCAACCTTTGGGTGGGGCACAAGGACAGGCGTCGGACATTGAAATTACAGCTCGTGAGATTTTAAAACTCAAAAAAGAACTCTACGAAATCATTGCCAAGCACTCTGGACAGAAATACGATAAGGTCTATGAAGACTCAGATCGGGATTACTGGATGAAAGCCCCCGAGGCGAAAAAATACGGAATGATCGACGAAGTCTTGGTCAGAAACTAAAACCCCATGGAAAACAAAGAACTTACCTGCTCCTTTTGTGGAAAAAAGAAAGACGATACCAATCTGTTAATCGCTGGATTGGATGCGCACATTTGCGATCGCTGTATCGAACAAGCCAATGGGATTATTCTCGAGGAATCAACGCACAAAGTGGTGGAGGCCAACCGGGAAGACATTTCTTTGGGCAATCCCAAGCAAATCAAAGCATTTTTAGATGATTATGTCATCGGTCAAGATTACACCAAAAAGGTGTTGTCCGTAGCGGTCTATAATCATTACAAACGCTTGCTTCAACCAAAAAGCGATGTAGAAATCCAAAAAAGCAATGTCTTGATGGTTGGAGAAACGGGAACGGGTAAAACGCTCATCGCCAAAACGATTGCCAAAATGCTCAATGTGCCTTTGGCGATTGTCGATGCTACCGTGCTGACAGAAGCAGGCTATGTGGGGGAAGACGTGGAAAGCATACTCACACGACTTCTTCAGGCGGCCGACTATGACCAAAGTAAGGCGGAAAAAGGCATTGTGTTTATTGATGAGATCGATAAGATTGCTCGTAAAAGCGATAATCCGTCGATTACTCGTGATGTTTCAGGCGAAGGGGTTCAGCAAGCATTGTTGAAACTTCTCGAAGGAACGGTTGTCAATGTACCCCCAAAAGGCGGTAGAAAACACCCCGATCAGAAGTTTATCGAAATCAATACAGAGCACATCCTGTTTGTCGCAGGTGGCGCTTTTGACGGAATTGAAAAACATATTTCCAAACGGCTCAATATGCAGTCGGTTGGCTATAGTGCTGCCAAAAAAGGTGATCACTATGGCGAGTCAAACAATTTACTTTCTTATTTGGTTCCATCAGATTTGAAGGCATTTGGATTGATCCCTGAAATTATCGGACGCTTGCCAGTGCTTACTCATATGGATTCTTTGGACGCCAAAGCACTACGTGCGATTTTAACCCAGCCCAAAAACGCAATTATCAAGCAGTATAAAGCGCTTTTTGCATTGGATGAAATCGAATTTAGCATCTCTGATGGTGCGCTGGATTTTATCGTTGAAAAAGCAGTGGAGTATAAGTTGGGGGCACGTGGGTTGCGCTCGCTTTGTGAAGCCGTTCTCACCGATGCGATGTTTGAGCTTCCCGGAACAGAGCAGAAAGAGATTAGGGTTTCTAAAACCTATGCGGTCAACAAGCTCAATAAGTCAAAACTGCAAGCACTAAAAGCAGTTTCTTAGCGGTTCATTTCCAGTAAAACATCAACAAATTCCCGACTATTAGACAGCCGTGGGATTTTATTTTGTCCGCCCAGTTTATTTCTGTCTTTTAACCAGTCGTGAAATAAGTTTTCGCGACCAACATGCATTTCTAAAGAGTCGAGGGTCATGTTTTTATATCGCTTGGCTTCATAGTCGGAGTTGAGCTCTTGCAAGCGTTTATCGAGGTCACTCATAAATTGATCGATATCCTTAGGGGGTGATTTGAACTCCACAATCCACTCGTGTTTTCCTTTTTTCTTCCCATCCATAAAAACGGGACCAGCCGTGAAGTCAATCACCGAAGCTTGATGTGCTTTACTCACATCGGCAAGGGCGGTTTCGGCGTTTTCGATGACGAGTTCCTCCCCAAACACATTGATATGGTGCTTGGTTCGCCCCGTGATTTTAAAACGATAGGGACTGGTTGAGGTAAAGCGTATGGTATCCCCAATTTGATAGCGCCATAGGCCTGCATTGGTCGTGATGATCACAGCATAGTTTCTTCCCGCTTCGACTTCTGACAAGCGGATCACAGTTTGATTTGATGTTCCATAGGTGTCCATGGGGATAAATTCATAAAAGATACCGTAGTCGAGCATCAATAAGAGTTCGTCGGAGTCATTTTGATCTTGTATACCAAAAAAGCCCTCGGAAGCATTATAGATTTCATAATATTGAAAATCGTCACTTGGGAAAATATTGCGGTATTCGTTTCGATAAGGATTAAAGCTCACCCCGCCATGGAAGTACACTTCGGCATTGGGCCACAATTCCAATAAATTTTGTTTTCCAGTTTGTTCTTGAATCTTTTGCAAAAGCACAAGCATCCATGATGGCACCCCTGCAAGGGAGGTCACATCTTCATTGACACAGGCTTGGATGATGGCTTGCATTTTTGTTTCCCATTCCTCCATCATGGAGACCTTATGACTAGGCGTACTTACAATCTCTGCCCAAAGGGGTAGATTTTCAATGATAATCGCAGACAAATCACCAAAATAGGTGTTGTTTTCTTCGTAAAGAGACTTACTTCCGCCCAAGCGCAATGCCTTCCCCTGAAAGAGTTGCGAATCGGGGTTGTTATTAAAATACAAGCTCAGCATATCCTTTCCGGCCTTAAAATGACATTCGTTTAGGGCTTCTTTTGATACAGGGATAAATTTGCTTTTGGCATTGGTTGTGCCACTCGATTTGGCAAACCATTTGATATTGGAAGACCAGAACAGATTTTGCTCTCCTTTTCGAGTCCGACTGATGAGATCTGCCAAATCCTCATAGGTTGAGACAGGTACTTGATCCGCAAATTGTTTGTATGAGGTGATTGATGGAAATCCATATTTCTGTCCAAACCAAGTGTTTTTGGCTTGATCGATGAGCTTGGTGAGCAATTCGCCCTGTACCTCGTTTGGATATTTGAGAAACAGCTCAATCTGATGTACCCTCTTTTTGAGAAACCAAGACAATACAGAATGGAGCAATGGAATGGGCATAAATAGAGTATATTTATGACAAAAATAACGAAAAAAAGTACGATGATTGAAGGCCCTTTGCGCAAGATGAGAACGGAACTCAACGAGCCGATTGATTACTATATGACGTTCCCATCTATGTTTGTTCGTGTCAATGACCTTATTGGGAAGTCAATTTCCTTGACCCATACGGGCTTTTCCTGTATGAGTTGTGGCATAGACCAACCGATTTTTAGACAGGGTTTTTGTAAGTCTTGTTTTTTTGAAATGCCAAGTGCAGGCGATTGGGTGATGCGTCCAGAGCTCAGTAAGGCTCACCTAGACATTGAAGACCGTGATTTGGCGTATGAGAAAAAGGTGCAACTCCAACCTCATATTGTTTATCTGGCAGTGTCGAGTGGTCTAAAAGTAGGGGTAACACGAAAAACACAAGTGCCCACTCGCTGGATCGATCAGGGGGCTCATCAAACTATTCCGATTGTGGAGGTGCCAAACCGATACTTGGCGGGAATTACGGAAGTTGCACTCAAAGCGCTTTACAGCGACAAAACTAACTGGCGGCAGATGTTAACCCAAACCCCTCAACCAATAGACCTGATTGCTGAGAGAGAACGGGCATTGTCCTATCTTCCCGATGAAGTAAAAGACTATGCCAGCAGCGCATTGCAAGAAAAAGCATTTTCTTTACAGTTCCCTCTCCAAAGTCCTCCAACAAGTGTAACGAGTGTAAACCTTGTCAAGGCAAAACAATTTACTGGCACCCTTGTGGGCGTCAAGGGGCAATACCTCATTTTTTCGGACCACAAAGTGATGAATGTACGTGGACATGAAGGGGTTTGTGTGTCTCTATCAGTGGCTTAATTCAAAGCCCGATACACTTCGTTTTGAAAAGGGGTATTGATATCTTCTCCACCCGGCATCTGCTGGGTCAGTGTGATGCCAATGGCCTTATGCGCAGGATCGATAAAAAAATGCGTACTGAAATAACCACCCCACTGGAGTTGTCCAAACCCACCTGGACGATTCATTTTTTCAGGAATTAAGATGACCGAAAACCCCAATCCAAATCCAGCTCCTTCTTCATTATATAGATCAGCGGTGTGATTGGTTCGGATATTCTTTACCGTATCGGCTTTGAGAATTTGAGCCCCATTCCAAGTTCCATTGTGAAGGATCATCAAGCAGAATTGCGCATAATCAGTAGCTGTTGAAAACAGACCGTGGGTACCTCCATAGATGGTGTTTCCTGAGGTAAGGACTTGCTGCTCGTGTCGTTTGACAGGATCACTTTCATTTCGACTGTGGAGCTTCATCACACGCCGAGATTGTAATTCATCGAGGTTATAGCCCGTATCATGCATGTCAAGGGAGTCAAAAATATTTGTCTTGAGGTAGGTGGGGATGGATTGTTTGGAAACCCGCTGGAGGATGAGTGCCAATACATCTGCGCCAGCGCTATAGTACCATTGTGTTCCTGGCTGTGCCACTAGCGGAAACGATAAAAGCGTGAATACCCTGTCTTTTAGGGATTCATGAGAACGATAGTTTAGGGTTTCATCATACAGTGCTTTGAAAAGCTGCTGATCAAGTTTGCTGTCACCAAGCCCGTGAGAAAGGCCTGAGGTATGGGTCAGCAAGTCGAGAATGGTCAGAGATCGATTGACCTTTTGCGTTGGGCTATCTACTCCAAGATCGGGATTGTTGGCCACAAGCAAACCTTTTGCTTCAGGGATATACATTTCAATCGGATCATCAAGTGCCAGAAGGCCACGCTCAACAAGTTGCATGATAGCAACACTGATTATGGGCTTGGTCATGGACTGGATGTAATAGATGCTATTGGGCTGAAGAGGAGTCTTGGCGGCAACATCCGCAACCCCTTGGGCTTGATGCCAAACCACACGATCATTGAGAATAAGTAGCGTTTCAACACCAGCTAGGGTTTTGTTTGAAATGGAACGCTCATAGTGGGCATAGAGCGAGTCTAAGGGACTTTGGCGAAAGTCTTGCCCATGACCAACAACGATGCAAATCAGCCAAAAAACACCAAAAACACTGGAATATTTATGGTTAAAGTTTGATTTCTTCATTGATTTCTAGCTTATAGTAGGAGCGAATCCAATTGACACTCAAATAGAGTAAGGGCGTATCGATTAGAGCCACTAGAATTTTAAACACAACGCCAGAAATTAACAGACCGAGGAAAGCATCCCATGGCAACACACCAAAGACACATAACATGCCAACAACGGTAAAGGTATCGATAAACTGGGAGGCAAAAGTAGAGAAGTTGTTCCGTAACCATAGGTGCCGACCTTTGGTCAAGTTTTTCCAAAAGTGATAGATACGAATGTCGATAAACTGCGCAAAAAGATAGGCCATCATCGAAGCCAATACGGCAATGGGGGACAAGGCAAATACGTTGTTGAAGGTTGCATCATCGATGGGCGAGTTTGGGAGTGCAGGGACCACGCCAGCCAACAGTAGAATACCCATGGAAAAAAACGATGCAAAAATACCGGCAACCACCACTCTGTTTGCGGCTTTTTTACCAAAAATTTCAGAGATCAAATCGGTTACCAAAAAGGTTATTGGATAGGGTAGGATGCCCACAGAAAGCTCAAACAAGCTGTTTCCCATGATTTCCCAATCGAAGGGATACCAATAGAAAAATTTCTGAAAAATCAGATTAGATACAACTAATGAAGTGATAAACAGCGCGGCGAGATACAGATAGAGTTTTTGCGCGCCGAGATGTTTTGAGGTGTCCATTAACGGATATTGAGTTCAAAAGGAATCCGTGCTTGAATATGGTCGATTTGCGTTGTTTGTTTTGAAAATAATGATTGAAAATACTGAATTGATTTTCCAATGGCAGTTTGCCCAAACGGACTTGGCTGAAGAGATTGAAGGAAGGATTCAAAATCATCGCTAAACTTGGGGTAGTTCGTTGTTCGGTAAGATTCTGTTTCCGCTAACTTGGCGGCATAGGCAACGGCTTCTTCAA
>CAXRDL010000010.1:0-2776 GCA_964229535.1 Flavobacteriaceae bacterium
CTGTAGGTGCAGTGGTCTGTTTGATCGATACAGCGGCAGAACGACCAGCGGGTGACGCTGCCCCTGCTCCGGTTGAGAAAAAGGAAGTCTTCTCAGCTCCCAAAGAAGAGGTTAAAAATTATGCTGCTGGTAGCCCATCCCCAGCTGCTAAAAAAATCCTAGACGAAAAAGGAATGGATGTGGCTTCTGTTCAGGGCACTGGACGAAATGGACGCATTACCAAACAAGACGCCATTCATGCGGTCCCTTCCATGGGAACACCGACAGGAGATCGACCAGTAACACGAAAGAAAATGTCTTTGCTCCGTCGTAAAGTCGCTGAGCGACTGGTGGCTGCCAAAAACGAAACGGCTATGCTTACGACTTTTAACGAGGCCGATATGTCAGCCATCTTTGACTTGAGAAAGCAATACAAAGAAATCTTTCAAGACAAGCATGGCGTGAGTTTGGGCTTTATGAGCTTTTTTACCAAAGCCGTTGTTCGTGCCCTACAACAATTTCCAGACGTAAACTCCATGATTGATGGGAAAGAACAGATTCTGTTTGACTATTGCGATATCAGTGTAGCGGTGTCTGGCCCAAAAGGACTAATGGTGCCCGTAGTTCGCAATGCCGAGGGTATGAGCTTTAGCGATGTCGAAAACGAAATCAAACGATTGGCCGTCCGCGCAAGAGACGGTAAGATCACAGTTGATGAGATGACCGGCGGTACCTTTACCATCTCGAACGGAGGAGTGTTTGGCTCCATGCTGTCCACGCCGATTATCAATCCACCGCAATCAGGTATTTTGGGAATGCATAACATTTTACAACGTCCTGTAGCTGTAGATGGCAAAGTCGAAATCCGACCAATGATGTATATCGCCTTGTCTTATGACCACCGGATTATAGACGGCAAAGAATCGGTTGGCTTTTTGGTGGCAGTAAAAGAAGCACTGGAAGACCCGATCAGCTTGTTGATGGATGGGAATGCCAAAAAGGCGTTGGGACTTTAATCACTACTTCAAATACAACCAATCATTTTGATAATCAATCACGGCTTTGGTTGATTGAAGGATATCTGCTCCGATAATTCCATCCACCGATTCGATATCGAGTTTTTGAAGCGCCAGGTTGACTGCCTGCATATCAAACAAAACCACGGACCTGCGTTTGGAGGACCACGAACCGATTTTTAAGGTATTGTGATGCGCCACCTCCGTGTCCAATTCATTGGCACTTGCACTCGAGGCCTTTTCTTCACTCGGTTTGGCACTGAGATGGAAATGCACTGCGAGATCAGTTGACACACAAGTGCTTGAAGCGCCAGTATCCAAAATAAATCTGCCATTTACCCCATTCAAAGTTGCGACTACCACATAATGATTGGTCGGGAGGGTTTGTAATCGAACTCTTGTGTAACCCTTTGACCGTAACAATTGATAAAGTGTACGCATACTCATAATATATTGCCCCCAAATCTATTACTTTTGCGCAGATGTTGATAGACACTCATACCCATATTTATGCAGATGCCTTTGATGAGGATCGTGATGAAGCCATTGGCCGTGCATTGGCAGCTGGGGTTTCACATCTAATTCTTCCTGCGATTGACTCCAAAACCACTGCGATCATGCATGAAGTAAAACGCAATTATCCTGATCACATTCACCTCATGATGGGTTTGCACCCAACTCATGTGGGTCTTAACGTCGAGGAGGAGTTGGCACATGTCAGAGAACAACTCGATGCGCATTCGTTTGTGGCTGTCGGCGAAATCGGAATGGACCTATATTGGGACAAAACCTATCAAAGTCAGCAACAATACGCTTTTGCCCGACAAATCGATTGGGCATTGGAGGCAGACCTGCCAATTGTAATTCATTGCCGAGATGCATTTGCCCCTATTTTTGAGGTATTGGAAGGAGTTCGTGATAACCGATTGCGAGGGGTTTTCCATTGTTTTACGGGTACTATTGAAGACGCTCAACGCGCGTTGGACCTTAATTTTTACTTGGGGATTGGTGGAGTCGTGACCTTTAAAAATGGAAAAATAGATCGATTTTTAGCAGACTTTCCCATCGAAAAAATGCTATTGGAAACGGACTCTCCATATTTGGCGCCCACCCCACATCGTGGTAAACGAAACGAAAGTGCCTATTTGCCGATTGTCGCCAACAAAATGGCGGAATTGTTTGAGATTACGCCTGTTGAAATGGCAAAGATCACATCAAAAAACGCTCAGCAATTATTTGATTTATCATAAGTTTTTATTTTGACAAATAAGTGGCATATTTGGACGGTCGAAATTAAATTTTAGAGAGGTGGCCGAGTGGTCGAAGGCGCACGCCTGGAAAGTGTGTATACGCCAAAAGCGTATCGAGGGTTCGAATCCCTTCCTCTCTGCTAGTTTTATTAACATATTTTTATATATTTAGCGTCCGAATAAATAACTATAACTCTATTATTCAATCATGAAACGATTTATATCCTTACTATTTTTATGTGCCTTTATGGCACAACCAATGTTGTGGGCCAATACAAATACCACACAAGACCCCACTGAAGAAGCTGCTGTTGAACAAGTTGATTCTGTTGCTGTTGACTCTCTTGCAGTTGCGGAAGAGGTCGTCATGGAGCCCATGCCTGAAACGGAAATTGAAGAGGCTGCGCCTGCAGGGTTCACACAAGAGCTTAAAAAACGATTTATTGAAGGAGGCCCTGGATTCATGGGCATTGTACTACTCTGTCTCATACTCGGATTAGCCATTGCGATTGAGCGAATTATTTTCCTCAA
>CAXRDL010000011.1:0-10944 GCA_964229535.1 Flavobacteriaceae bacterium
CCCGCCTGTTTTGGTTGTATTCCCATTTGCATCTGTATGCGTTGCGCCAATGCCTTGGGCATTGTCTTCGATTACATAGAGATTGTGTTTTTCGGCGATTGCCATGATGGCATCCATATCCGCAACTTGACCAAACAGATGAACGGGTACAATGGCTTTTGTATTGGGCGTAATTGCTCGTTCGATGGCCTTTGGGTCAATATTAAAAGAGTTGGGATCGACGTCAACTAAGACTGGCGTTAGTCCGAGTAAAGCAATCACCTCAACAGTAGCTGCAAAAGTGAAGTCTGCCGTAATAACCTCATCGCTTGGCTCTAATCCCAGACCCATCATAGCAACTTGTAAAGCATCGGTTCCGTTGGCACAAGGAATGACATGCTTTACGCCGAGGTAGGACTCCAAATTGGATTGAAATGACTTGACTGCTGGCCCGTTGATAAACTGTGCGCTTGACAACACTTCCTCCATCCCCGCTTCGACTTGAGGACGAATAAAAGCATATTGCGATTGTAAATCGACCATCTGTATTTTTCGCATAGCAGCTTTTTTATTGGTGCAAATCTACAAAAACAATCTCCTCTTGGGAAAGCACTATCTTTGTGTATGCGAAATTTGTACTCTATTGTAGTCCGATTGGTTAGTCGCATTCTAATTGTCGCCCCAATTTCAGGAAAAACAAAGCAGTTTGTCGAGGGCAGAAAGCGCATTTGGGATGACCTCAAAACGATTCCGAGTGATCGAGAAGTAATTTGGATGCATTGTGCCTCTTTTGGTGAGTACGAACAAGGGCTTCCGATTCTAAAAGCACTCAAAACAAAAAATCCCCAAGCATTTTACTTGGTGAGCTTTTTCTCACCATCTGGATACCTTGTCAAAAAAACGCATCAAGTTGCTGACCTGACCACCTATTTACCATGGGACAATCGAACTGATGTACGCCGATTTGTCAAGAAAGTACAACCCACCAAAGTTTTATTTATAAAGTATGAGTTTTGGCCCAATCTGTTGTTGGAACTCCAAAATCAAAAGATTCCTACCTTTCTTATCGCTGGGCTCTTCCGACCTCATCAAGTTTTTTTTAAACCTTGGGGCGGATGGTATCGCAGACTCTTGAAAGGGTTTACGCATCTTTTTGTTCAAAACGAAGCTTCTCAAAATTTACTTCTTGGTATTGGCATCAAACAGGTCTCAGTCTCAGGTGATACGCGTTTTGATCGTGTCAATCTTTCCAATGAAAAACTTGCTTTTATGGCGCAATTTGTAATGAATCGGCAATGCATCATTGCAGGAAGTGTGTGGTCAGAGGACCTAAGCATTTTAAAGGAAAGCATCGCAAACACTCCTGCGGGGTGGTGCTGGCTTATTGCTCCTCATGAAATTAATGAACAACGCATTGAATCACTCATGAATGGGCTTCCATCAGAAAGTCAGCGGTACACACAGTGTGAAACAAAGTTTTTATCCAAAACTTCTGTGCTTGTCCTCGATACGATTGGCTTACTTTCATCTTGTTATCAGTATGCACAAATCGCCTACGTAGGTGGTGGCATGAGAACCAAAGGACTTCACAACATTCTTGAACCAGCCGCTGCAGGGATTCCCATTGTGATTGGAAAAAATTACGATCGGTTCCCCGAAACCGTTGCACTCATTCAACAAGGGGGCGTTATCTCAATTTCATCACAATCTGAAGCCAGAAAAAATCTTCTATTATTGATGCAAGACAACAGGATTCGAAAAGAAAAAGGGGACATCAACCAACGTTTTATTCAAGCAAATATGGGCGCAACCAAAAGGGTCTTGAACAAGCTACGTCAACCATTTCAAAATTTGAAAGAATATTTTTATTAAATCCCTATCTTTTGTAAAAAATTAGTGTCTTTAATCTCTTTTTTGAGTAAGTTTATATGCTCTGAAGGTGGAAATTATAAAATCATTTATTCTGAACACTATATATTCTGCGAATGAAAATCATCAATCAAGACTTTATTTTAGACGGGATTGACAAAGAAATCCTACGTTATCTTACAGAAAACGCACGGACACCCATTTTAGAAATTGCACGGAATATGGGTGCTTCGGGTGCTTCGATCCATCAACGTGTTCGCAAATTGGAGGACGCTGGTATCATTTCGGGCAGTTATGTCAAGATCAATGAGGAAAAACTTGGCTATACAACTCATGCCTTTATTGGCATCTATCTGGACAAGGCCTCTCACAATAGCGAAGCAGTGGCAATGCTAAACAAAGTTCCCGAGGTTACCTCCTGTTACTATACCACAGGAGGCTGGAGTTTGTTGATCAAACTCACCTGCAGAGACAACAATCATTTGTCGGCACTCCTAAGCGATAAAATTCAAAAAATCCCCGGGATATCACGGACAGAAACCTATATCTGCCTCAAGCATCAGATCGAACGACAAATCAAATTTTGATCAACGTCGTTGACTACTAACGCGCAATGCAAGGTAAATGAGCGTTGCCAATGAGCCAATGGCAGCCACCACATAGGTTCGGGCAGCCCATTTTAGGGCATCTTTGGCTGCAGCAAACTCTTGTTGACCAACCATATTTTTTCGTCTCAACCAAGCCAATGCTCGGTTGCTGGCATCGTATTCGACAGGAAGGGTGATAAAGCTAAAGAGTGTTCCCAGACCAAACATGGCTACGCCTATGCTGGCAATGGTGTAGCTTTGGGTTCCGCCAAACAAGCCCAAACCAGCAATGATGACCCACATCGACAGGTTGGAGGCGACACTGACCATTGGCACCAAAACAGATCGCATTTTGAGCCATTCATATCCTTGGGCGTGTTGTACTGCATGACCACATTCGTGGGCAGCAACAGCAGCGGCGGCGGCGTTGCGTTCGCTATACACGCTCTCACTAAGGTTGACCGTTTTTTTCATCGGATTGTAGTGATCGGTGAGCATTCCTTTTACAGAAACGACTTTAACATCTCGTATGCCATGGTCGGCAAGCATTTTTTCAGCAATTTCAGCCCCCGAAAGACCATTGCGCAATTGAATTTTTGAATAGGTTTTGAATTTGGATTTAAGTCGTTGACTTACAATCATACTAATCGCAGCAAAAACAATAGCGATAAGATAAAATTCTCCACCAATACCATAATAATAGCCCATAATTTTTTTTGTGAATATACTACAAAAATGTTGCCATTGTAAGCAGACTGTCAAGACGGCATAAAAACAGGGGAATGATAAAATTTATATATTTGATTTTACTAAATCTTACGCATGAAAAATTTTGCTTTAAAGTCTCTTACCAAAACCCTTATTTGGATTGGTATACCCTCAGCCATATTTACCATTATCTACTTTAAATGGGTAGGTAATGATTTGGTTGACTACTCCCATATGTTAACAGCGTTGGTTGCTATTATTTCACTTTTTCTTTTTTCTAAAAGTATTTTAATAAAAAAACAACAATATACGGTCAATTTCATATCTCAAGTCTACCAAGATGAAATGGCAAGGGTATTTTCAAAATTAAGAACAGCTTTCGCTGATGAAAAGTTTGATTTATCACAAGCAGAAATCAAAAATTTTCTCGGTTATCTAGAAGAAAAAGATTTGGAAGCGTCAGTGACAAAAATGTTAAACTTCCTTGAAGCGTTTTCATTATTTGTGAATCAAGGCTTAATTGAAGAAAATCTTTCAAAAAAATTGATGCGTGGAGTTGTTATAAAAAACTATCAGAAGTTAAAATTTTATATTGATTATGAGCAACAAAAAAATGGTCCAAGCGTTTACTGTGAATATGTTAAACTTTCCAAAAAATGGTTGAAACTAGAGGAAAAATAATATCTTGCATATATCAAATTATACCTAATATGAAAAACCTATTAATCAACAAAGAGTTTGGTGGCCTATAGCCACTTCTACATTTAATTGCTACAAATACTTCCAAAATTGCTTTTTTATTTGGTACGCTTGCCTTGAATAATAAACACCAAAATCGTACCAACTAAGGTTGCAGTGACCACATTGGCCAATATTATTGATAAGCTATCGATGAGAATGCCGTAAACCAACCATAGGATTATGCCCAAAAACATAATGGAATACATACGTAATGACAAGTCCTTGGTCTGTTTGGTTTTCCAAACCTTCATGACCTGTGGGACAAAGGCAAAGGTGGTGCAAACAGCTGCAATCAATCCGATAATTTCATTTTGGTCGATCATCCACAAACGATATTAACGATTTTACTGGGGACAACAATCACTTTTCGAATGGTCTTTCCGTCGAGATATTGAGCTGTACGCTCGTCGGCTAGGGCTGCTTGTTCAACCTCCTCTTTGGAGGCCTCCGCATCAAGGTCGAGCGTAAAACGCATCTTGCCATTAAAACTAATCGGGTAGGTAATTTGCGTCTCTTTGAGATGTATGGGATCAGCAATGGGATATGGTTCGTTTGAAAGCGATGGGGTGTGTCCTAATTTTTCCCATTGTTCTTCGCAAATATGAGGAGCGAAGGGCGCTAACAAAACTGTTAAAGGTTCCAATATAGCTCGGTGATTACACTTGGCAGCTGTGAGCTCATTTACACAAATCATAAAGGCGCTCACTGCGGTATTGAGTGAAAATTGGTCAATGTCATGCGTAACTTTTTCAATGGTCGCATGCAGTGATTTTAGCATTTTGGCCGATGGCGGTTCGGCTGAAACTGAAAACTGCTCGTTTTCGTGAAATAGTCTCCAAAACTTATTCAGAAATCCATGCACTCCCGAAATCCCAGCGGTGTTCCACGGTTTTGCCTGCTCGATTGGTCCCAAAAAGAGTTCATACATCCGAAGTGTGTCCGCGCCATACTGATCACAAATATCATCGGGGTTGACAACATTGTATTTAGACTTGGACATTTTTTCGATTTCTCGCTTGGCAATGAGCTGCCCATCTTCTAGTTCAAATGTTGCTTCCCCAAACTCGGATCGCCAATTGTGGAGCTCTTTGTGAGAAACCACATTGTTGGCATCTACATAGGCCACATCGACATGAATGGGCTCTACATTTTCGCCTTGAATCAGTCCCGCTGACAAATAGGTTTTTGTACCTGTTTTGCGATAAATAAAAGCACTCTCGCCCAAAATCATCCCTTGGTTTACTAGCTTTTGGGCATATTCATCTGCTGGAACATATCCAAGATCAAAAAGGACTTTTTGCCAAAAACGAGAGTAAAGTAAATGTCCCGTAGCATGTTCGCTCCCCCCAATATATAAGTCAACCATACCCCAATAATCGAGTTTGTCTTTTTGCACAAATTCGTTCTGGTTCTTGGGATCCATATAGCGGTTAAAATACCACGAGCTACCTGCCCAACCCGGCATGGTGTTCAGTTCCAAAGGGAAAATCTCTTTGTTGTCGATCAAATCAACAGAGACCACTTTTTCATCAGCTTCGTGCCAAGCCCATTCTGTGGCATTCCCTAAAGGTGGATCACCCGTTTCGGTAGGTAGATATTTTTCAACCTTTGGCAACATGAGCGGTAAGCAGTGTTCTGGGATAAGATGTGGAATTCCGTTTTTGAAATACACAGGAATTGGCTCTCCCCAATAGCGTTGACGACTAAAGACCGCATCACGTAAACGGTACTGAATTTTCGCCTTTCCTGATCCAATTTTTTCTAGATAATCGATTGCTGTTTGCGTAGCTTCAGCAACCGTAAGTCCATTTAGGAAATCGGAATTCGCAATACGCGTTTCCCCTTTTTCCGCGTGAGCCGCATTTGCAATATCTACATCAGCAAAAATGTTGGCAATGGGAATGTCAAAGTGCTTGGCGAAATCAAAATCGCGCTGATCCCCACAGGGCACGGCCATCACTGCGCCAGTACCATAGCCCGCAAGCACGTAATCCCCGATCCAAATGGGAACCTTGTCTCCACTGAGGGGATGAATCGCATACGCCCCTGTAAACACACCGGTGATATTTTTTACATCCGACATCCGATCTCTCTCCGATCGATTTGCACTTTGTTCGACATAGCGATTTACCATATCGCGCTGTTCATCCGTGGTGATAATATCCACCAATGCGTGTTCGGGTGCTAAGGTCATAAAGGTAACTCCAAATAAGGTGTCGGGGCGCGTGGTAAAGACTTCTATCTCTGCATCGTGCTTGGAGACTGGAAAACGGACACTAGCTCCTACAGAACGCCCAATCCAGTTGCGCTGCATTTCCTTAAGTGGCTCTGGCCAATCAATCCCGTCGAGACCTTTAAGTAAGCGGTCGGCATAGGACGAGATTCGCATCATCCATTGCGTCATTTTCTTTCGCTCTACTGCATATCCTCCACGCTCTGAAACCCCATTGACAACCTCGTCATTGGCCAGTACAGTCCCAAGTTGTGGACACCAATTGACTTCGGACTCTGCCAAATAGGTCATGCGGTAGTGGAGTAAATGGGTTTGTTGTTCATCATTGGACAATGCATTCCATTCATGCGCAGTGAGTGAGGGCGTGTTTTCATCACAGTCCGCATCAAGGTTTTTGGAACCATGCTGAGTCAGGTGGTCAATAAGCTCATCAATGGGTTTGGCTTTGTCTGCCTTGGTATCATACCAGGCGTTAAAAAGCTGCATAAAAATCCACTGCGTCCAGCGATAATACGAAGGGTCTGAGGTTCGAAATTCCCTACTCCAGTCAAAAGAAAACCCGATTCGATCGAGCTGCTCTCTATATCGATTGATATTGGTTTCTGTCGTTTTGGCTGGGTGCTGCCCTGTTTGAATGGCGTACTGTTCGGCTGGTAATCCAAAAGAATCATATCCTTGTGGATGCAATACATTAAACCCTTTGTGCCTTTTGTAACGAGCGACAACATCGCTGGCAATATAGCCCAAAGGGTGACCGACATGAAGACCCGCCCCAGATGGGTAAGGGAACATATCCAAAACATAATACTTGGGTTGTGTAGAGGGAAAGTTTGGGGAAAAAGTGTGGTTGGTTGCCCAAAAAGATTGCCACTTGCTTTCAATCGATCGAAATGGATATGCCATTGTCTAGTCTTGTAAGGCAAAAATACCAAATTTATGCCATGAAAATGCATGAAGCATGTTCTGACTATCCATTCGTTTTTGTACTTTTAACCCATCATGTTAAAACCAACGCACCGCTATCAACGCAGACAGGTAGTTCGCTCCTATTTTGGGATCGTTTTTAGTGTGAGTTTGATTTTGTTTGTTGTCGGTGTTTTAAGCATACTATTGCTCAATGCACGGCAGGTATCTCAACATATAAAAGAGCAAGTTGTCCTCACCATTTTTATCGACGATAACGCAAAAGAAGTTGAAGTGAACCAGTTGGAAACCATGCTTAAACTTGCAGCTTTCACAAGGTCAGTTGCCTATATTTCCAAGGAACAGGCAGCCACAGAACACAGTGCAGATATTGGAGAGGATTTTATGGATTTTTTGGGTTATAACCCGCTGAAAGATGCAATCGACCTTCGGCTCAAAGGCGACTATGTTACCACGCATAGAGTTGATAGTATCAGTGCTTTTTTAGCTGAAAAACCCTTTGTCAGCGAGATGGTGTTTGATCGGCCTTTGGTCAATTTACTAAATGAAAATATAGAGAGAGCCAGACTCCTGTTGTTGGCCTGTTGTCTCTTTTTTTTGGCACTCTCCATTATACTTATCCATAACTCCATTCGCTTGTCCATTTATGCCAAACGGATGATCATTAAAACCATGCAACTGGTGGGTGCGCGCAAACGCTTTATCCGCGGACCCTTTATCCGCACCTATCTGCTTTTGGGTATGATTAGCGCTTTGATTGCTTGTCTTGGTGTTTGGGCTCTGGTCGTCAATGCGCAGACCTATCTTCCTGGAATCGATTTGTTGATGAATCCCCAAACTTTGCTCATCAGCTTTATCGGTGTATTTTTGTTGTCTATGCTCATTAGTTCAATCAGTGCGCGTTGGGCAACACAGCGATATTTAAACCTCAAAACCCAATCCCTGTATTAGTTATGAATAGCAAAAAAGAATTTATTTTTTCAAAAGCCAACTACAAGCTCATGTTGATTGGCTTTGTTGTTATCGCTTTGGGTTTTATCCTTATGGTTGGGGGAGGCAGTGACGACCCAAATGTTTTTAATCCCGAAATCTTTAATTTTAGACGTATTCGACTTGCTCCTGCCCTAGTTCTCATTGGCTTTGGGATTGAGATTGCAGCGATTTTGCGTTCCTTTAACAACCCGAAAAAGTCATAGGCATGTCCGTAGTCGAAGCGATTATCCTCGGGATTATCCAAGGGCTTACCGAATTTTTGCCTGTTTCATCGAGTGGACATTTGGAATTGGCGCAAGCCCTATTTGGCAATCAAAACAATGCAGAAGGAAATCTGCTTTTTACGATCGTAGTACACGGAGCAACTGCCCTAGCTACCCTTGTAGTATTTCGTGCCGATGTTTGGTCAATTGTGCGTGGTTTGTTTCAATTTACCAACAATGAGTCTGCCCAATTTAGTCTTCGAATTGTGTTGTCTATGATCCCTGCTGCACTAATCGGATACTTTTTTGAAGACACCATAAGCAGTCAATTTTTTGGCAATACGCTCTTGGTTGGGCTCATGTTATGGATTACTGCGGGACTGCTTTACATTGCCGACAAACCCACTCAAAATCGCGCAAACGTATCCCTATCAAACGCATGGTGGATCGGAATCGCTCAGGCCTTTGCCATTCTTCCAGGAATTTCTCGAAGTGGTGCCACGATTGCCATCAGTTTGCTTTTAGGCGTAGCAAGAGACCGAGCAGCTCGCTTTTCCTTTTTAATGGTTGTTCCACTCATTTTTGGCAGTATGGCCAAAAAAATCCTTGATGGCGGGCTTGAGCAGGAGGTTCTCAGTCTCACACCAATTCTCGCTGGCTTTGTGGCTGCTTTTTTTAGCGGATATCTCGCTTGCCAATGGATGATTGCATTGGTAAAACGATCTCAATTGCGCTATTTTGCTTACTACTGTGCTCTGGTTGGAACGATTGCCTTAGTGACCTCTGTTGTGTGATGTATACCCTAGATGACTTTCAGAACGGGCAAGTACTTCTTGTCGATAAACCCTTGAAATGGACGTCGTTTCAGTTGGTCAACAAAATCCATTGGCTCATTCGAAAACAATACGATATTAAAAAAATCAAAGTTGGACATGCCGGGACTTTAGACCCGCTAGCTACAGGACTTTTACTCATTTGTACTGGGAAAAAAACCAAACAAATTCAAGAGCTTATGGGTGCCGATAAATCCTATAAAGGCACCATTTGTCTTGGCGCAACAACCCCTTCTTATGACTTAGAAACAGAGCTCATTCCACACGCCAACCATTCATCAGTGACAGAACAGCAACTGAAGATTGCTACAGAGCAGTTTTTAGGTCACATTCAACAAAAACCACCTATTTTTTCTGCAATTAAACAAAAGGGCAAACGCCTATACGAACATGCGCGAGCAGGAGAGCAAGTCAACATTCCAAGTCGAGAGGTCATTGTTCATGAATTTGAAATTACCAAAATCAATTTGCCAGATGTGGAGTTTCGCATCCGTTGTGGTAAAGGCACCTATATCCGATCGATTGCCAATGACTTTGGACAAGCACTTGGGGTTGGCGGATATCTTAAAAGCTTGTGCCGTACGGCTATCGGAAACCATACTCTTGCTGATTCAATGTCAATTGATACCTTTGAGAGAAATCTCAAAGCTTTGTCATGAACAAAAATCGATGCCCTTGGTGTGAAACCCATCTTGACTATCAGCACTATCACGATACCGAATGGGGTGTGCCCGTATACGAAGATATTAAACTCTTTGAAACACTCCTTCTGGAAACATTTCAAGCAGGACTGAGCTGGTTAACCGTTCTCCGAAAACGAGAGAATTTTCGTGTCGCCTTTGACAACTTTGACGCGCATAAAATCGCTGGGTATAAAACAGAAAAAATTGATGCTCTATGCCAAGATCAGGGAATCATTCGCAACCGTCTCAAAATTAAAGCTGCGATAAATAGCGCACACGCTTTTTTGAAGATCCAGCAATCCTACCGCTCTTTTGCGCAATATATGTGGTCTTTTGTTGACCATAAACCCATTCAAAATTCTTATCGGTCTTTGGATGAAATACCAGCAAAAAAAGCGCTTTCCGATCAGATTAGTTTATCTCTCAAAAAACATGGATTTACGTTTGTTGGAAGCACGATCGTTTATGCGCATATGCAAGCAACTGGCATGGTCAACGACCATTTGGTAAACTGCTTTCGGCATAAAGAGGTAAAAACGCTAGGACAAGAAAGTCAAAAACTCGGTTCTTGAAATGGACTCGGCTCCCATACTGGCAAGGTGTTGCGTAGGTACCTGACAATCGATCAACTTGTACTTGTTTTTCTTGAGTTCTTTCACGAGAGATATCAGAGCGACCTTGCTGGCATTGCTCGTTTTGGAAAACATACTCTCACCACAGAACACCGTGCCCAAATCAATTCCATATAATCCGCCAACAAGAACACCTTCTTCCCACACCTCAACGGAATGCGCATGGCCTTGGGTATGTAAGGTCGAATACACCTCCATGAGCCCAGGGGTGATCCAAGTACCGTTTTGGCCAAACCGCTTGACTTTGGCACAGGCCTCTACAACTTGATCAAACGCCTTGTTAAAGGTAACTTCAAACTGTTTTTTGCGTAAAACGGTTCGCATGCTTTTGGAAATTTTAAGCCGGTCGGTAAATAATACCATACGCGGATCTGGGCTCCACCAAAGTAGAAAATCATCTGACTCAAACCATGGAAAAATCCCTTTTCGGTAGGCGAGCATTACACGCTCTGGTTGTAAATCTCCCCCCACAGCAACAATCCCCTCGGCAGAGGCCTGCTCGGGTGAGGGAAACAATAAAGCATCGGTCAAGCGATACATATTTGAACCTTTCTAAAAA
>CAXRDL010000012.1:0-3971 GCA_964229535.1 Flavobacteriaceae bacterium
TAAAAGCGTGTAAATAAAGCCCAGTCACAAGTGTCATCGGAATTCTCTTTTCGCTTGTATGGATATGACCATGCTCGGCACCTTTTGACAATTGCTCCAACACAATTTGGATGATAATCCCAGCGAGAATCCAATAGCTGAGATGCTCATTGCCGACGGCAAATACGGATGGGAGCAAAGAGGTTAGGGTAGTGCCAAGTAAGAAAGCACCGCTAAACGCCAACAATAATTTGATCGATCGAAGGTCTTTTGGTTGCCAAAAAAATATGACTAAACTGCCAACAAGCACAGCAAATATTGGAAGAAAGTAAATGTTCATTGAAATATAAGGATTTGTCGGTTAGATAACTCCTTGTTATATGCCTGGAGTTGATAATCACCAAACAAATCTACCAATTGGAGATTTGCTTGAGAAAACAAAGTAATAAAATCGTTAATTTCTAACAATTCTACTTGCTCTTTAAACTGATAATTGTGTTTATCAACTTGAAACTGAATGTCCTTACAAAGCCATTTCCCTTTTGTATAGCGCTGAATCGAAAATTTTACCCCCTTACGCTCGATATTTTCTTCTTTAACAAGATTAGCTAAGACCCAACTTGGATTTAAAAAATCAATTACCCCGACACCATTGGGCGCCAACTGCGCACGAAAGGATTTTAGCGTGCGAATGTTATCTTTTGGATCTTTAAAATAACCAAAACTGGTAAAAAGATTAAATACATGAGAAAATTGCCTATCTAAGGGGCTGCGCATGTCGTGAACCATAAACTGCAAAGTATCACTTGCCTTCTTTTTTTTGGCTTCCTCTTTGGCATATTTGATATTTTCAGGAGACAAGTCGATCCCAGTTACCGAATACCCATGCCGGTACAGTTCAATTGCATGACGCCCACGTCCACAAGCTATATCGAGGATATGTGCGTCTTTGGCAGGTTGAATCAAATCGACCAGTTTCGAAACAAAATCGGAGGCTTCTTGATCGTTTCGATGAGAATAGAGTGAATGGTAATAAGGTGAATCAAACCAAGATGAGTACCACTCTTTTGCGTTATGCATAATTGCAAAAATAAGCAATAGTTTTGAGTGAATTGGCAATCGTTATGTATTCGCTATTCCTTTGGTTGTTTGTCGAACCCAGCAAACGATTCCCTACCTTTGTTATATGAAACAAGTCCAGTTTGATATGATTGCCAAAACCCTATTTGGACTTGAGCAAGTTTTGGAAAATGAGCTTAAACTTTTGGGTGCAACTTCTGTTAAACAAGGCGTGCGCAATGTTAGGTTCAAGGGGGATACAGGTTTTTTATACAAAGCAAACCTCTGTTGTCGTACGGCATTGCGAATTTTAAAACCAATCTACTTTGATCACGTCAAAACAGCCGACGCATATTATCACTTTTTATCTCGACTTCCTTGGGAAGAATACATGACAATCGATACGCGCTTTTCCATACAGGTTTCCCAGTCTGTCCCTATGTTTCGCAACACCATGTTCGCAGCTCAACGTGCTAAGGATGCATTGGTTGATCGATTTCGAAAAAAACAAGGCAAGCGTCCTAGTGTCGGGAGGGAAGACCCAGATATCACCTTTTTTATTCATCTTTCACCCAAGGGAATGGAGGTGTCGATTGACAGCTCTGGTAAACCTCTCAATCAACGTGGGTATCGGACCGAGACCAATATCGCTCCAATCAACGAGGTATTAGCTGCTGGACTTGTAACGCTTTCTGGTTGGAAACACACTAGCCCGTTCCTAGACCCAATGTGTGGGAGTGGAACCCTTCTTATTGAAGCAGCCATGCAGGCCTGTAATATCCCATCGCAAATCAACCGTAAGCAGTTTGCGTTTGAGAAATGGAACGACTATGATGCAGATTTATTTGCCACCATCCGTGAGGCCATGCTCAATCGTGTTAAAGAATGCTTTGTACCACTTGTGGGTTATGATAAAGCACCATCAGCTGTGCGAAAAGCACAACAAAATATAGAAGCAGCGAACCTCTCGGATTATATCAGTATCCAGAGAAGAGACTTTTTTAAAACCAAAAAGGATCATCCTGAACAACATCTTCACGTCTTGACCAATCCACCCTATGGCGAACGATTGACCGTGGATCCCATCTTGTTTTACAAACAAATGGGTGACACTCTCAAGCAACACTATCAAAATACAGATGTATGGATGATCACAGCGAGCATGGAGGGACTTAAAAATTTTGGTTTGCGAACATCTCGTAAAATCAAACTGTTTAATGGAAAATTAGAAAGTCGTTTGGTTAATTATCATATATATAGTGGCAGTAAGCGTTGAGATATAACAGGTCTTTTAGGACTTTAGTTTTTTAAAAACTACCAAACTCTCAATCTTGTCTGTTTTTACAGGATTGAATAATGAATAAAAACTTAATCTATAATGAGTTTGCGAATGTCTTGTCCAAAACTTAAAATTGGAATTACAATAAATAACAATTTAAGATAATTTGTAACAATCCAATCTATTCTCCTTATAATAAATCAGGACGGAGTTTTTTTGTTCGCTCTACAGCTTGCTCCAATCTCCATTGTTCTACTTTTGGCGTATTTCCCGAAGTGAGTATATCGGGAACTTTATTTCCCTTGTAGTCAGCAGGTCTGGTATAAATCGGTGGGGCAAGAAGATTGTCCTGAAAAGAATCGGTCAATGCAGAGGTTTCGTTTCCAAGTACACCTGGAATGAGACGTATGATAGCATCACAAAAGACGGCAGCTGCGAGTTCTCCTCCGGAAAGCACATAGTCACCAACAGAAATTTCTTCCGTTACGAACAGGTCTCTCACACGTTGATCAACGCCTTTGTAGTGTCCACACAGAACAATCATATTCTTAAAAAGTGAACAACGATTGGCAACTTTTTGATTGAGTTGCTGACCATCTGGGGTCATATACACAATGGCGTCGTAGTTGCGCTCGGCCTGTAGAGTTTCAATGCATTTAGCAATAGGCTCGATCATTAAAACCATACCGGCACCCCCGCCATAAGGGTAGTCGTCGACCTGTTTGTATTTGTTGTTAGAATAATCTCGAATATTGTGAAGATGAATTTCTACGCACTTCGCGTCTTGGGCTCGTTTGAGGATCGAAGCTTCGAATGGACTTCTAAGGAGTTCAGGAACAACAGAAAGTATATCGATACGCATACAGCAAATATGGCACTTTAAAGTGATATCAAAAATTTAGAAAAGCAAACGATTGTTTAAAACATATTTTTGTCAATCAAAAAAGAATCGAAAACGCTCTTGGTCTATATTCATAAATTCGATTTCATAAATTTCGTTCTCCTCAATTTTTCTTAAATCATCAGTCGATTCGATTTCGATTCCATTAATGGATTGAATCAAAATACCCTGACCGATGCCTCGTCTGCGTAAACGTTCGTTGCGGTTATTGGCGATTTTCACCCCTTTTTTTACCCCAAAACGATCAGCTTCGTCAGAAGTAAGGTCTTTCAAGCGCATTCCAAAGTAATCAAAAAATGGATTTGGTTTAAGGGTAACCATTGTTTTCATGGTATTTCCGTTTCGTAAGTATGTAACTTTTACTTTATCGCCAGGGCGCTTGCTATTTAGATAGCCCGTCATATCTGCAAATGAGCTAACTTTTGTATCGTCCACCCCAATAATAATATCCTCTGTTTGCAGTCCAGCTTCATCGGCACCCATGCCATCTTCTACTGAAGCAATGTAAAATCCTTCGGTTGTGTCAAGATTGTATTCTTTTGAAATTCGGTCATTTAGCCCATTTCCACTGACACCAAGGAGTGCTTTTTGTACACCTCCATATTCAATAATATCCTCGTAAACCTTACGCGCGATGTTGCTTGGAACGGCAAAGGAATATCCAATAAATGTTCCCATGCCATTGCTTGTAATGGCAGTATTGATTCCGATCAAATCGCCATTGGTATTGACCAAAGCACCCCCACTATTTCC
>CAXRDL010000013.1:0-3436 GCA_964229535.1 Flavobacteriaceae bacterium
GGCAAACTTTCTTAATGTTTGTACGCAAGTGCGAGAAATGCTCAAATCTAATGCAGTACCAATTGTACTGCCAATTGGCGATGAAGACAACTTTAAGGGTTGTGTTGATTTGGTAAAAAACCGTGCCATCATTTGGCATGAAGAAAACATGGGTGCCACTTTTGATGTGGTTGATATCCCAGAAGATATGAAGGATGAAGTTGAAAAATTCCGTGGTGAGTTGATCGAAGCCGTTGCTGAATATGACGAAAACCTTCTAGAAAAATATTTTGAGGATCCCGATAGTATTTCTGAAGATGAGGTACACAATGCGCTTCGTGCAGCTACGCAGGATATGAGTATTATCCCAATGATTTGTGGGTCTGCCTTCAAAAACAAAGGCGTTCAGTTTTTGCTCGATGCTGTTTGTCGTTATTTGCCTTCTCCCGAAGATAAAGAAGCGATTGAGGGAACAAACCCTGATACAGATCAGACCATATCGAGAAAGCCAACGGTTTCTGATCCATTTTCAGCTTTGGCATTTAAAATTGCAACAGACCCTTACGTTGGTCGTTTGGCATTTTTTAGAGCTTATTCTGGTCGTTTAGATGCGGGCTCTTATGTATTGAATACGCGATCTGGAAACAAAGAACGAATTTCTCGTATTTATCAAATGCATGCCAATAAGCAAAATGCAATTGAGTTTATCGAAGCTGGAGACATTGGTGCCGCAGTTGGATTTAAGGATATCAAAACAGGAGATACCCTATGTGCTGAAAAACATCCAATCATATTAGAAAGTATGGACTTCCCTGATCCAGTAATTGGTATCGCGGTTGAGCCAAAAACCAAGTCTGATGTCGATAAATTGGGGATGGCTCTTGGTAAGCTCGCTGAGGAAGACCCAACCTTTCAAGTAAAAACCGATGAGGCATCTGGCCAAACCATTATTAGTGGAATGGGAGAGCTTCACCTCGATATTATTGTTGACCGTTTACGTCGCGAATTCAAAGTAGATGTCAACCAAGGTCAGCCGCAAGTTGAGTATAAAGAAGCGATTACCCAGCTAGCAAATCACCGTGAAGTCTATAAAAAACAAACAGGTGGTCGTGGAAAGTTTGCGGACATCGTATTTGTTCTTGAGCCTGCGGAAGAAGGAAAGCAAGGACTTGAATTTGTCAATGAAATCAAAGGTGGAAATGTTCCTAGAGAATATATTCCGTCTGTAGAAAAAGGATTTAAGGACGCCATGCAAAATGGTCCATTGGCAGGATTTGAAGTCGATGCGATGAAAGTAACTTTGAAAGACGGTTCTTTCCACCCGGTTGACTCTGATTCCTTATCATTTGAGTTGGCTGCCAAGATTGGTTATAAAGAAGCTGCCAGAGCAGCTGGAGCAGTTATCATGGAGCCAATGATGAAACTTGAGGTGTTGACCCCTGAAGAGAATATGGGAGACATTGTCGGGGATCTCAACCGTCGTCGAGGACAAGTCAATAGTATGGATGATCGAGCAGGATCAAAAGTTGTTAAGGCGATTGTACCACTTTCAGAAATGTTCGGGTATGTTACCTCATTACGAACATTATCCTCTGGCCGTGCAACATCAACGATGGAGTTTTCTCATTATGCGGAGACACCAAAAAATATTTCAGAAGAAGTAATCTCCGCAACAGTCGGATAAAGAATCAAAAACGATGAGTCAAAAAATTAGAATTAAGCTCAAATCCTACGATTATAATCTAGTCGATAAGTCGGCTGATAAAATCGTTAAGACCGTTAAGACAACAGGAGCTGTGGTCACAGGACCCATCCCGCTTCCAACACATAAAAAGATTTTTACTGTGTTGCGGTCACCCCACGTGAACAAGAAGTCGCGCGAACAGTTCCAGTTGAGCTCATATAAGCGTCTGTTGGATATCTATAGTTCGTCTTCTAAAACGATTGATGCGTTGATGAAATTAGAGCTACCGAGTGGAGTAGAAGTTGAAATTAAAGTATAATGATATTCTCATTTGAGAGAATAACTAAATAAACCAATATGTCAGGGTTAATTGGAAAAAAAATCGGCATGACGAGCATCTTTGACGAGAACGGCAAAAACTTGCCATGTACTGTCATCCAAGCTGGACCATGTGTCGTTACACAAGTACGCACACAAGATTCAGATGGCTATGATGCATTACAACTTGGATTTGATGACAAATCAGCCAAAAGCAGTAATAAAGCCGCAGAAGGTCATTTCAAAAAAGCGAATACCTCAACCAAACGAAAGTTGGTAGAATTCAAGGGTTTTGAATCAGAGCATAAACTCGGAGATACCATAGGAGTAGACCTATTTGCTGAAGGCGAGTTTGTTGACATTACTGGAACTTCCAAAGGGAAAGGTTTTCAGGGAGTTGTCAAGCGCCATGGCTTTAGTGGTGTTGGTCAAGCCACTCACGGTCAGCACAATCGCTTGCGTGCCCCTGGATCAATTGGTGCGGCATCATACCCAGCTCGTGTATTCAAAGGAATGCGAATGGCAGGTCGAATGGGTAACGAAAGAGTAACCGTTCAAAACCTTCGTGTTTTGAAGGTTGTACCTGAGAAAAATTTATTAGTTGTCAAGGGATGCGTTCCAGGGCACAAGAACAGTTATATCCTAATCTCGAAGTGATGAAAGTATCCGTAGTAGATCAAAAAGGGAAAGATACAGGTAGACAAGTTGACTTGTCTAAAGATGTATTTGGAGTAGATCCGCATGAACATGCTCTGTATTTGGACGTGAAACAATACTTAGCACATCAGCGACAGGGAACACATAAAACAAAGGAGCGAGCTGAGATAAAAGGGAGCACCCGTAAAATCAAAAAGCAAAAAGGAACAGGTACCGCCCGAGCGGGAAGTTTAAAAAATCCATTGTTCCGTAGTGGTGGACGCGTATTTGGTCCACGAGTTCGTTCTTACGATCAGAAAGTGAATAAGAATGTCAAGCGATTGGCGCGTAAGTCGGCTTTGAGTTTGAAAGCCAAAAATAAATCTTTAACTGTCGTTGAGGATTTTGATTTTGATACGCCAAAGACAAAGTCGTTTACAGCAGTACTGGATGCGCTTGGCGTTTCTGATAAAAAGTCATTGTTGGTACTTGGAGCAGCATCTAAAAACGTATATATGTCAGCTCGTAATTTGCAACGTGCTGAGGTTGTTACTGACGCAGAGCTGAGTACCTATAAAATTGTCAATGCGCAGCATTTGATTTTGGCAGAGAGCGCTGTGAATTCTATCAATTCTAATTTGAATACAAAATAAAGAACTCATGAGTGTATTGATAAAACCTGTCGTAACAGAAAAAACAACCAGCGAAAGCGAGTTGAGAAATCGCTACACGTTTTTGGTAGATCCAAAAGCCAATAAAGTAGAGATTAAAAAAGCAGTCGAGGCCACATATGGTGTGACTGTTGACAAAGTACGAACG
>CAXRDL010000014.1:0-32074 GCA_964229535.1 Flavobacteriaceae bacterium
GCACAGTAATCATTCGGAAGCGAAAATAGTGGTGAATGCCTGTTCAGAACTGAGCGCACAAAACATTGGGGCATTAATTGTTTTTGAACGCAACACCAGTCTTGATATGTTTAAAGAGTCCGGAGATCAAGTGAGTATGGACATTTCGACTCCTGTCATTGAAAGTATTTTTTTTAAAGGAGGGCCTTTACACGACGGAGCAGTAGTGATTGATGGAAATCGCATTGTGGCAACACGCGTGGCACTACCAATAAGCGAACAGTCAGATATTCCGGTGCGATACGGTCTCAGACACCGTGCAGCAGTTGGGGTTTCTGAAAAAACAGATGCGACTGTTCTTGTTGTTTCTGAGGAAACTGGAAAAATTTCTTATATCAAAAATGGAGAGTTTGTATCCTTCACTAGCAATGACAACCTTATCGAAATAATTGAAGAAGATTTAAGCTAGATCGTTTCTTGCTTTTGAAGCAACTGCACATTATGCAGATTTTGATAAAACCCACCTTCAATTTGTAACAGTTTCTCATGGGAGCCCATCTCAACAATCTTCCCATTATCCATCACGACGATACGATCTGCTTTTTGAACAGTAGCTAATCGGTGTGCGATAATGATTGCTGTTTTTCCCTGAGTCAATCGGTCTGTTGCAACCTGAATCAATTCTTCTGTTTCTCCGTCAACGGATGAGGTGGCTTCATCTAAGACAAGTATAGAAGGGTTGGACACATAGGCCCTTAAAAAAGCAATAAGTTGACGTTGACCGCCAGAAAGCATGGCGCCGCGTTCTTTGACATCATATTGAAGTTTCCCAGGAAGTTTAGATATAAATTTATCAATCCCGATGTGCTTGGCCGCTTCCATCACCTCATCCTCGCTGATCGATAAGTCCCACATGCTGATGTTGTTTTGAATCGTATCTGCAAACAAAAACACATCCTGAAGAACAACAGCAATTGCGTTTCTCAATGACGAAAGCTTATAGGATTTGATATTTTTGCCATCAACGTTTATACTCCCCTGATTAATATCATAAAATCGGCTAAGCAGGTTGATGATTGTTGATTTTCCAGCTCCAGTAGCACCAACGATGGCTATGGTTTCTCCAGCGTTTACATCAAATGAAATGTCATTGATCACCGTCTCACCTTCTTTATATGAAAACACAACGTTTTGAAATGAAATTTCTCCTTTTATATGTTTTGCCTCATGAGAGCCATCGTCAGCAATGTGGCTGTCCGTATCCATTAAAGCAAAGACGCGCTGAACCGCGACCATTCCCATTTGTAGGGTGTTTAACTTATCCGCAATTTGACGCAAGGGACGAAACAACATTTGCGTGAGTTGAATAAACAAAAAGATCGAGCCCAGAGTGATTCCATTTTCCTGTGCTATAACGCTAAGGCCTCCATACCAAACCAATAATCCAATTGTAATCGATGTAGAAAGTTCTGCTATCGGAAAGAAAATAGAGTTGTACCAAACCGTTTTCAGCCATGCTTTTTTATGTTTCTCATTGATCTCTTGAAAGGATTGGTACTCTTGATGTTCGCGAACAAAAAGTTGAACAATATGCATCCCTGAAATTCTCTCCTGAACAAAAGTGTTGAGATTAGAAACCTGGGTTCGCACCTCGTCAAATGCGAATTTCATTGCTTTTTGAAATTTTCGTGTGGCAAATAAAATCAATGGAAGAACTGCAAAAACAATTAGAGACAGTTTCCAACTCACACTAAGCATTACCCCGATTACGATCAGCATTTTAAGTAAATCGGCAATGATCATAAACAAACCTTGGCTAAAAATGCTGGCAATGGTTTCGATGTCATTCACAGCTCGTGTAACCAACCGACCAACTGCTGACTTGTCGAAAAAAGTCATGCGAAAGCCAATCATTCTTCTAAACAATTCTTTTCGGAGGTCATAAACGACTCGTTGTCCAAGCCAATTTGCATAATAAATAAAGGAAAATTGGAAAAACACCTCCAAAAACAAAACCCCCGTCATGATGCCAATAAATACCAGCATACCGTCGTAGTCTTTTAACGTGATGTAGTCATCAACTGTTATTTTTAACAAATATGGGTTTAGGGTTGAAAAAACAGAGAGCAAAATCGCTGCCGTAAGAACAAAAACAAACGTAAACCTGTATGGACGGACATACTGCATGAGTCTCATGAAGAGAGACACATCTAAAATAGAACCTGTTACTTTAGAACTCATACCGCAAATATATGCTTTGAATAGTTTACATTTTCGAGATAGAGACCATGGGCTGGAACAGAGTATCCTGCTTGACTCCGATCGCGACTTGCAAGTATTGCTTCAAAATCTGAAATACTGATTTTTCTCAAACCAACTTCTATGAGCGTGCCCACAATTGCCCGAACCATATTTCTCAAAAATCGATTTGCCTGTATAAAGAAAACCAATTCACTTCCATCTTGTTGCCAGTGCGCATGTTGGATATCGCATATATACGTCTTGACATCTGTTTTTGACTTTGAAAAACACTTAAAATCCTCATGATCGATTAAGATTTTAGCTGCTTGATTCATCAATTCGATATCTAAGGGCTTGGCAAACTGATAGGAACGTTTTTGCAAAAAGGGGTTTTTTTGTGTGGTAATGTGGTAACGATAACTCCTGCTAACCGCATCAAAGCGTGCGTGAGCATCTTGGGCAACACGGATAATGTTACGGACTGCAATCTCTTTTGGAAGGAGCTTGTTAAGGCGAAACGTCAAGTCTTGATCGATATGTTCATCAAGGTCAACATGAGCATACAATTGATGCGCATGTACCCCTGCATCGGTGCGACCAGCACCAACAATGCTGAGCGGTTTGCGAAATAAAATTGACAACGCATCCTCCAAACATGACTGCACGCTATCGCCAGATGGCTGTCGTTGCCAACCAACAAAGGGCGTACCATCGTAAGATAGTTCTATAAAATAGCGCAAGGAGTATTATTTTTGTTTGACAAAGATATTGTTTCTATCACCACTGCTTTCATCGCTAATGAAAAAAATACTTTTGCTTTCCGACACACATGGCTATATCGACGACCACATGATGAAGTATGTGAATGAATCAGACGAGGTATGGCATGCTGGTGATATTGGGTCCGTTGAAGTGACAGACACAATATCCAACAGTAAACCCCTTCGTGCCGTGTATGGCAATATTGATGGTGCGGAGCTAAGAGTCAGCTTTCCAAAAGACTTGGTGTTTACATCTCAAGGAGTTCGTGTATTTATGACTCATATTGGTGGAAGGCCCGGTCGTTACGCAAAGGGAATAAGCCAACAAATCAAGTCCGTAAAGCCCAAAATTTTTATTTGTGGACACGCCCACATATTAAAAATTCAGTTTGACAAAACCCATCAAGTCTTGTTTATCAATCCTGGAGCCATGGGGAAACAAGGATTTCATAAGGTTCGGACAATGGTACGCTTCGAACTCTCCAGAGGAGAGATAAAAAATATGGAAGTCATTGAAGTCAAACGATAAACTTTACCGTAGGCGATCGGCAGATCGAATCAAATCCTCATCGCGCTTTATGGCCTTGTTGGCAAGGGAGATAAAAATGATTGTAAAGATCGCAACAACGCAAACCAAAAGTTGGTGAGTTTCATTGTTATCCGCATTGAAATAGCCGATACATTGATTGAACAATATGCCAAATGTAACCAGCAAAAGAACTCGATTCAGAACAAATTGCAGTTTTCTGTTCCGAAATTGAAAAATATTCCAAAATGGAACAACAATCAATAAGAGGTTGGAAATGTGTAAGATATGAGACTGATTGACTTCAACAGAAACACCAGAATACAAAAAACGTTGCGGAAGGAAGATAAATCCCGCCAACTGAATGAGAAAAACAAATAATAGATAGATGGTTTGAATTCGTTGTAACACCGTCAAAGTTTTAGTAAAAGTAAAAAATAGTTGTATATTTGTGAAGCAATTGGATAAACTTCATTCCAATTTTCACTACCATATTATTTATTCTCAACTACATAATGTTAGAAATCGCTGAATTAAAATCAAAAAAGCTTCCTGAATTACAAGAAATTGCAAAAAGTTTAGGAATCAAAGGGATTGCAGGACAAAAGAAATTGGACCTTGCTTATAGTATCATTGATCATATTGCCAGCCAACCAGAGGCAAAAAAGGAAAAACCAGCAGATCCTGAAACCAAAAAGCCCATCAAAAAAGACAATCCCGAAAAAGCAAAAAACGAAAAGCCGAAAGCTGATAAACAACGCCAAAACAACAATGGCAAACAGCAGCAATCCGACGAAAAGAACAAGCCCAAACACAATAAGAAGGTAGAGAATCACAATAAAGACACTCGAAACAAGTACCGTCAGCCCGATTATGAGTTCGAAGGAATCATCGAAAGTGAAGGGGTGTTGGAAATGATGCCTGAGGGCTACGGTTTTTTACGGTCTTCAGATTACAACTATCTTTCATCTCCAGATGATATTTATGTCTCTCAGTCGCAAGTCCGATTGTTTGGCTTAAAAACTGGTGATACGGTTCTTGGGCATGTGCGTCCACCGAAAGAGGGAGAGAAGTATTTTCCACTGATCAAGGTGAGTACTATAAATGGGCTAAGCCCAAATGTAGTTCGCGATCGCGTTTCATTTGAGCACTTAACCCCATTATTCCCCAATGAAAAATTCAATATTGCCGAAAAGCAGAGCACGATATCAACTCGAATCATGGACTTGTTTTCCCCAATTGGGAAAGGGCAACGTGGAATGATTGTGTCGCAACCCAAAACTGGTAAGACCATGTTGTTAAAGGACGTTGCCAATGCCATTGCAGCAAATCACCCAGAAGTCTATCAGATCATTCTTTTGATTGATGAAAGACCAGAGGAAGTAACCGATATGCAACGCAACGTAAAAGGGGAAGTCGTTGCTTCTACTTTTGACGAGCCAGCTGACAGACACGTAAAGGTTGCAAACATCGTTCTTGAAAAGGCAAAAAGATTGGTGGAATGTGGCCACGATGTGGTGATACTTCTCGATTCAATTACTCGTTTAGCACGTGCGTATAACACGGTTCAACCTGCTTCAGGAAAAATTTTAAGTGGTGGTGTTGATGCCAATGCATTGCACAAACCAAAACGTTTCTTTGGAGCTGCGAGAAACATCGAAAATGGAGGGTCTTTATCGATCATTGCTACCGCATTGACAGAAACTGGCTCAAAGATGGACGAAGTCATTTTTGAAGAGTTTAAAGGTACAGGAAACATGGAGCTTCAGCTTGATCGTAGAATTTCAAATCGTAGAATTTTCCCTGCGATTGATTTGGTTTCTTCAAGCACGCGTAGAGATGATATGCTCCTCGACGAAAACACCGTTCAAAGAATGTGGGTGATGAGAAAATACCTTGCAGACATGAACCCTGTTGAGGCAATGGAGTTTATTGAGGATCGGATCAAGAGAACCCTCAATAATGAAGAATTTTTGATTTCAATGAATAACTAAATAAACGATACAAACAAAAAAAGGGCTTCCATTGGAAGCCCTTTTTTTTTGATATCGATGTAACTTATAAAGAAGCTACGTGCTTTGTTACTTTAGATTTTAAGTTAGCAGCTTTGTTCGCATGAATGATATTGCGTTTAGCTAGCTTGTCGATCTTAGAAATCAACGTAGGGAGTGCTTTTGTAGCAGCTTTCTTCGTTTTAATCTCCTGAAAATCTCTCAACGCATTGCGCATCGTTTTGTGTTGCAAACGGTTGCGAAGACGTTTTGTCTCGTCAGAGCGTATATTTTTTAAAGCGGACTTATGGTTAGCCATAGTGTTTTATATTTTGTAGCCCGTAGGGGAATCGAACCCCTCTTACCAGGATGAAAACCTGGCGTCCTAGCCGATAGACGAACGGGCCTTTTTTATTTTAGGTGGCAAATTTAATTGAAAAAAATGATAATGCAATTAATTTTAATATGTTTTGTACCAAAACGATAAATAAAGTCGTTTTGAGAATGTTCATTAATTTTTCTACATTTACACAAAACCCCATAGCATGCCCCAAAAAGCAATCCCCATAATTTTCTGCATACTGTTTTTTTATTCCTTTGGCTCTAAACAGCAAGATGACACCGAGATCGCCCATTTCAACACCACAAGTCAAAAACTCGTTGGTGATGGCTATGATTTGGTAAGCTACTTTTCCGAAAACAAGAATGGGTTAAGGTTGAACTATACAGATTTGGTGGAGAACATCGAACAAACAATTCAGCTCTAATACGCTTTTGCAAAAAGCACACGCTGACTTGAAGGTTTACCAGAATAAATACATTTGCCTTCCTCCTTCTCAGTGTCGATGGGAATACAGCGAATGGTCGACTTGGTTTCTTGTTTGATTTTCATTTCTGTCTCTTCGGTTCCATCCCAATGAGCTGAAATGAACCCCCCTTTGGACTCCAATACCTTTTTAAAGTCCTCATAAGAATCACAAACCGTGGTATGGCTTTCGCGAAACGCAAGTGCCCGATCAAACAAATTACTCTGAATTTCGGAAAGGAGTTTATTGATATGTGAAGCTAAATCATCTTGAGATACAAATGACTTGGTCAAATTGTCTCGGCGAGCTAGCTCGACTGTCCCTTTTTCAATGTCTTTTGGTCCAATCCCCAGTCGAATGGGAACTCCCTTAAGCTCATAATCATTGAATTTATAACCAGGGGTGTGGGTGTCTCGATCATCCAGCTTAACTCGTACGCCTGCTGCGTCTAAATTCTTATAAAGTTTTTTGGCATGATCCAGCACCTCTATTTTCTGCTCATCTCCTTTATAAATCGGCACGATAACCACCTGAAATGGAGCGAGATTGGGTGGAAGCACCAAACCTTTGTCATCGCTATGGGTCATAATCAAAGCACCCATCAATCGCGTAGATACACCCCATGAAGTTGCCCATACATAATCTAATCCACCTTCTTTGTTTGCAAATTTTACGTCAAATGCTTTGGCGAAATTTTGGCCTAAAAAGTGAGCCGTTCCCGCTTGTAAAGCTTTCCCGTCTTGCATAAGTGCTTCAATACAATAGGTTTCGATAGCACCTGCGAAACGCTCACTTTCTGACTTGATTCCTTGAATCACAGGAATCCCCATAAAATCCTCAACAAACTTTGCATAGATTTGGTTCATTTGAATGGTTTCATCAATTGCCTCCTCCTTAGTCGAATGTGCTGTATGGCCCTCTTGCCACAAAAATTCAGCGGTTCGCAAAAACAAACGCGTCCTCATTTCCCAACGAACGACATTGGCCCACTGATTGAGAAGAATTGGAAGATCTCTATAGGATTGAATCCAATTTTTATAGGTGTTCCAAATGATTGCCTCACTTGTAGGTCTTACAATAAGCTCCTCTTCTAGTTTGGCATTGGGGTCAACGCGAAGTTTTCCGGTGCGCTCAGGGTCGTTTTCCAAACGATAGTGGGTAACGATTGCACATTCTTTTGCAAAGCCCTCTGCATTTTTTTCTTCGGCTTCAAACAGACTTTTCGGCACAAATAAAGGAAAATATGCATTAGAATGACCCGAGTCTTTAAACATCTTGTCCAATTCGCTTTGCATACGTTCCCATATTGCATATCCGTAAGGTTTGATCACCATGCATCCTCGGACAGCTGAATTTTCTGCTAAATCTGCTCGAACAACAAGTTCGTTATACCACTTTGAATAGTCTTGACTACGTGTTGTTAAGTTTTGCCCCATTTTTAGTTTGGCATAGAATTTGAAATAATACTTTTAGCAAAGCTAATTAAATTTGAAGAGTTTAACCCGCAATCATGTCATTATGAAAACACAAGTTTCCAACACCCCATTTTTTTTGTTGCCTTTGTTTGCTATTTTGTTTCTCATCACTAGTTGTGGGTCTTTCAGTCCAGTTGGATACTACAATGATGGGATTTATGGTGATACTCCTCCGCCAAAAAAACAATACACCAACAACACTGATGGCAAGTACTATAAAAAGTATTTTGGAGATAAGGCAAAAGAATTAGCTGACAACAACCGAGATGTGGAAGTAGACTCACTTTCCGCGCCCACGCAAAACAATGGAGATATAGACAATATCAACATCACTGTATATGGCTATGGATCGCATGGGTTTTACCATGATTACAACTATCACTGGAACGACTATTATTATCGACCTTGGTGGAGACATTATCGGTATCGACCTTGGCATTCTTGGTCGTATTACTACGAGCCTTATTATTATGGATGGTCACACTACAGTCCTTATTATGCATATTATCCCTATTCCTTTTATGGCTACAACCCTTATTACCATTATTATGGATCGAGTTACTACACAAATCCAAACCATTATGTGGCAAGTAGCGGGCGGCGAGGCGCTCCAGCAAGGGGAACTTCCAATACGAGAAGTAATACCACAAACTCCCTAAGTGGGGATTCTTATCAAATTCAACGACGTTCTCCAAATGGTACCATCAATACGGTAAGCTACAATGTTGGACGGCGTACATCGAACAGTACACCAACTCCGACAGCTAAAGAAAGTCAACAAAATAATTCATCTGATTTTATGACGCGTGACTACTCTAGCAAGCGAAACTATCGGTCGAGTTCGAATCCCAACAATATCTCTAGATCAAACAATTCATACCAATCTAGGCAGACAAGGTCTTCAAACAACAGCTATAATACCTCTAGGTCAAGCAACCGGTCCTACAGCTCTGGAAACTCGAGTAGCTCGAGGAGTTCAAGTGGATCATCGTCTAGGTCATCTAGTAGTGGTAGAAGATAAAATCAATGACTAATCCCTTGTTTATGAAAACGCATTTACTTCCATTTTTTATTGCCTTTTTGAGCTTTTCGATATTGTCAGCTCAAAACCTAGATTTGGTTCATGTCATCACCCAAGAAAACATCAGCGGTAATGCTCGTTTTGAAGCCATGTCTGGTGCGTTTGGTGCCTTGGGTGGTAATCTCTCTGCCATTCATACCAATCCTGCAGCGAGTGCCGTATTCAATGCCAATCAATTTGGCTTGAGTACATCGACACAATCAACCACAAACAACACTTCATATTTTGGCACTTCTACTCCCACTGAAAACCGAAATAGTGGACTCAACCAGATTGGCGGCGTATTGTTATTGAAAAACAACAATACAGAAATGGCATGGAAAAAAATTGCCTTTGGATTTAACGCACAGATGCAAAGCTCCTACAACAATACAATTCAAATTAACGGCATGAACGCTAAGAATGGGTTGGACACTTACTTTTTGGATTATGCAGCTGGAAAAGATGGGAGCGTGTTTGGGTTAATTGATGGGGAAACAGTCCGTGGTGTTTATCAATTTTTTGGAGAGTCTGCTGGATATGGATTTGAATATCAACAGGCATTTTTAGGATACCAAGGATATATATTTGATTACTTGGAAGAAGATGGTCTGTTTGTTTCCAATGCGATTTATTCTTCCGTTCGACACAATCATAAAATTCAGACAAGTGGAGACAAATGGGATATGGCATTTACACTATCGGGTCAATACAATGATTGGTTATACTTAGGGGCAAACATGAATATTTCTGGTATTGAATACCGCCAAATCAGTTCAACAACAGAAAGTGGCTATGACGCAGACTCCCCCATGCGTGAAATCTATTTTCAAAACGAGCTTTATACCTATGGTGGTGGCGTCTCTTTACAATTTGGTGCCATTGCCACGCCAAACAAAAACGTTCGATTGGGAGCCAGCTATAAGTCACCGACTTGGTATTCGTTGAAAGATGAGTTTTCACAGTTTTTGGAAACAAAATCAAATGATGTCGATGGAAATTCATTTAATGATGTAATTGACTTGACCAATACCGTAAATGTTTACGAAGTTTATACCATCAAAACGCCAAGTGAACTACGCGGAAGTTTGGCATATATATTTGGCACAAGGGGGTTGATCTCATTTGATTATACCTTAAAGAACTATCAAAACACACACATTGGACCCAACGATAATGATGTGTTTATTGCTCTCAATGATCAAATCGATCAAAGCTGGACTTCAGTATCAAGCTACCGAATCGGGGGTGAATATCGACAAGGCGGTGTAAGTCTTCGGGCTGGTTATCATCTTGAGGAGTCCCCATACAGCAATACGAGCATCCTAGGAGATCGCTCGGGATATTCTTTCGGAATCGGTTTTAATTTCAAGTCAAGTGTGATTAATTTATCTGTGCTAAATAGTGAGCAAAGTAGAAGCCATCAACTCTACGATACTGGACTGGTTGATCGAGCGAGCAATGACATCGATTTACAGCAATTTACCGTGAGCTGGAACTTCAAGTTTTAGCAGAAATAAAACCTTGTCAACGTAATCTTATAAATAAGTATCTTTGTCATCTATATGGATGCAATGAAATTTGACAAATTACTACAAGAAACCCTAGATGACTTTGATGCAAACGATCATCAAAGCAGTTCGGCAGAGACTCCTTTACGTGAAGATGCTTTTGATCTTTCTGATGAAGAAAAAATCTCTCGAATTGAAAATGATGTCGCAAACATCTTGGAAACTTTGGGGATGGATATGACTGATGACAGTCTCAAAGGAACACCAAAGCGAGTGGCTAAAATGTTTGTTCAAGAAATCTTTGGAGGCCTTAATCCCAGACGCTCACCAAAGCTTTCCACTTTCGATAACAAGTACAAATACGGGCATATGTTGGTAGAGAAAAACATTACACTCTACTCGACTTGCGAACACCATTTATTACCCATTGTCGGAAAAGCACATGTCGCTTATATTTCCAACGGCACTGTGATCGGATTATCCAAAATGAATCGAATTGTCGATTACTTTGCCAAAAGACCTCAAGTACAAGAACGTCTTACACGTCAAGTTGTGCATATGCTACAGTCTGCCCTCGAAACCAAGGATGTCGCTTGTGTCATCGACGCAAAGCACTTGTGTGTCAATTCGAGAGGGATTCGCGATGTGGATTGCAGTACAATTACTGCAGAATTTGGTGGTGCATTCAATAAGCCAGAAGTCAAAAAAGAATTTTTAGAATATCTACGGCTCGAAACCGCATTCTAAACGATCATGAAATCCATTGCTGAACAGCGTATTCAAGTTTACAACTCCCTAAGCGGAACCAAAGAGGATTTTGTACCCCTTCACGGAAATATGGTTGGGATGTATGTTTGTGGACCAACCGTTTACAATAATGTTCACCTTGGAAATTGCAGAACCTTTATCTCATTTGATATCATCTTTAGATACCTAAAGCACTTGGGTTATAAGGTGAGATATGTACGCAATATTACAGATGCAGGGCATTTGGAAAATGACGCTGATGAAGGGGAAGACCGTATCGCTAAGAAAGCGAGAATTGAAGAAATTGAACCCATGGAAGTGGTTCAGAAATACACTGTTGATTTTCACAAAACACTTGCCAAATTCAACACCCTCCCGCCGAGTATTGAGCCAACCGCTACCGGACATATTGTTGAACAGATCGAGTTGGTCAAACAGATTTTGGATGGCGGATTTGCTTACGAAGTGGAGGGTTCTGTTTACTTTGATGTGCTGAAATTCAACGAAAGTTCAGCATACGGAAAACTAAGTGGCCGAAAGCTTGAGGATATGATCCATAACACCCGTGAGACAAGTGGACAAAGCGAAAAGCGTAATCCACAAGACTTTGCGTTATGGAAAAAAGCACAACCCGAACACATTATGCGTTGGCCTTCGCCATGGGGTGACGGTTTTCCAGGTTGGCATTTGGAGTGTACTGCAATGAGCACCAAGTACCTTGGCAAACAATTTGATATCCACGGAGGAGGCATGGACCTGAAGTTCCCACATCATGAATGCGAAATCGCACAGGGGGAAGCCGTTTCCAATTGTTCTCCCGCCAATTATTGGGTTCACGCAAATATGCTGACCCTGAATGGTAAAAAAATGGCAAAAAGTACAGGGAATAACATTTTACCTGATGAAATCTTCAGCGGTGAAAATGAAATCATGGAGCGTCCTTTCTCCCCTACTGCCACTCGATTTTTTATGCTTCAAGCGCATTATCGATCAATCCTTGATTTCAGCAATGGTGCCATGCTTGCCTCTGAAAAAGGGTTTTCAAAATTGATGCAAGGGCTATCCCTTCTCGATTCACTTGATACTGCTAATGAAACGACTGGCTTCGACCTTGCAGAATGGAGGCAAAAGTGCTACAATGCCATGAATGACGATTTTAATACGCCTATCCTTATCGCTAATCTGTTTGATGCGGTCAAATTTGTACAACATGTCAATGATGGGAGAGAGAGCATTACCAAAGAGGATTTAAATCACCTACAAACAACACTTCACAACTTTGTGTATGATGTGCTCGGTCTAACCAAAGAAGAGCAGGTAGGTGATCATTATTTAGAAGACGCCCTACAACTGCTGATTGAACTGCGAAATGATGCGAGAAAGCGCAAAGACTTTGCTACCTCTGACAAAATTCGCGATGAACTATCAAAAGCTGGTATTGTACTACAAGATGGTCCACAAGAAACCACTTTTACCTTGAAGTAGTGAAAAGGGTTTTGATTTTTCCTTTCTTGGTCAGTATCAAAATTTATCAAACTGCGATCTCCCCGTTTTTTCCAGCAACATGCCGGTTCGATCCAAGTTGCTCTCACTATGCAGCAAAATCGCTTCAAAAACATGGGTTGTGGAAAGGGCTGCGCTTATCAATCAAACGCATCGCAAAATGTCATCCATGGGGTGGAAATGGCTATGACCCTGTACCCTAATCGATCAACATCAAAATAGTATATTTACAAAAATTCCAATTATGATTTCATACAAGTTCGAATGGGCACCTAGTGAAACCATTTTCAAAATCGGATCGTTTGGTCTTCATTACTACAGCTTGATGTTTGTCATTGCGTTTGCAGTTGGCTTCTACATGATGCGAAAATTTTATCGCCATGAAAAAGTTTCTGAAGAATATCTCGAGCCCTTGTTTGTCTTTACCATCGTTGGTACACTGCTTGGAGCACGTTTGGGTGAGGTGTTTTTCTATAATTGGGATTATTATCAGAACAACTTAGCCGAAATCCTTTTGCCAATAAAAGTAACTCCTGATGGAATAGAATTTACAGGTTATCGAGGACTGGCAAGTCATGGGGCTGCCATTGGGATTATCACCTCCCTGTACTTATATCAAAGAAAATACACCTATAAGCCCTTGCTTTGGATTTTGGATCGTTTGGGCATTACTGTAGCGTTTGCAGGAATTTTTATCCGTATTGGAAACTTCTTTAACTCTGAGATTGTTGGGCTGTATAGCAACAGCGATTTTGGGGTTGTTTTCCTAAACAGAGGTGAAATATTACCACGACATCCAGTGCAACTTTACGAGTCTTTTGGCTATCTGATTGTATTTCTTATCCTTCGTCATCTGTATTGGAATACCAATCGAAAAGATCAAACTGGCTATCTCTTTGGTGCCTTTTTTGTCTTGTTATTTGGTGTGCGATTTATCGCAGAGTTTGTCAAAGAAAGTCAAGGCGGGTTTGAGACCTCACTGGGGCTGCTGTCAACTGGACAATGGTTGAGTATCCCACTTATTCTTATTGGATTTTATCTGATTCTAAGAGCTCAGTCAAAAACCAAATCGACTTAGTCTTCCTTTTTTTCCTCGAGTGATTTGTTGCGAAGTGTATCAAACATAATTGGTGTTGCGATAAACATCGAAGAATAGGTACCGACAATCACACCGACGATCAAGGCAAACATAAACCCACGAATCGCTTCACCGCCAAACAGAAAAATAGCCAGCAACACCACGAGTGTGGTCAACGAAGTGTTCAATGTTCGACTCAAGGTGCTATTCAATGCGCCATTAACCGTTTGATTATATGGCCAACTGCTATGTGCTTTTGCATATTCACGAATGCGGTCAAATACAACCACGGTATCGTTTAGAGAATACCCAATCACGGTAAGTATCGCAGCGATAAAGGCCTGATTGATTTCCATATTAAATGGCATAAACGTATAGGTCAAAGAGAATATCCCCAATACCAACAATACATCGTGGAATACGGCAGCAACTGCACCAAGAGAAAATTGCCACTTTCTGAAACGCAATAATATATACAAGAATACGACGATCAGCGAACCAAATACAGCCAAAAAAGAATTGTTTTTAATGTCATCGGCTATTGTCGGTCCGACTTTAATGGATGACATAATCCCAATTTGTTTTTCTTCACTCGTGGTTACAAAACTGTCATAGTCCGTACCGTCGGGTAGATAGGTTTGTAATGCGCCGTACATCAACTGTTGAATTTCATCATCTACGGCAGCACCTTCGACATCGACTTTATAATTTGTAGTGATTTTGAGCTGGTTGTCGTTACCAAAAATTTTCGCTTCAGCATTTCCTAGGACCGCAACGAGGTCGGACTGCACTTCAGCTGAGTTGATGGCTTTGTCGAATCGAACCGTGTAGGATCGTCCACCGACAAAATCTACCCCTTGGTTGAGGCCATTGGTAAACAAAGAAGCAACTGCAACGACGATAAGAAAACCAGAAAGTATATAGGAAAATTTTCGTTTTGCTAGAAAAGTGATTGTCAAATTTCGAAACAGATTTTTGGTTACAGAGGTAGAGAAATGCAGTGCTTTCTTTTTTGCAACTCGAGAGTCTACTAAGATTCTTGTGATAAAGATCGCTGTGAACAATGAGGTGGCGATACCAATTAAAAGGGTTGTTGCAAATCCTTTGATCGGGCCTGTTCCAAATAAGAATAAAATTAATGCGGTTAGACCAGTTGTAATATTCGCATCTAGGATGGATGAAAGGGCATTTTGAAATCCATCAGAAACAGACAGTTTCAGTCCTTTTTCTCGTGTCAGCTCCTCACGGATTCTCTCAAAAATCAGTACGTTGGCATCAACAGACATACCGATAGTTAACACAATACCAGCAATCCCTGGTAGAGTCAGTACAGCTCCTAAGCCAGCAAGGATGCCGAAAATCAAAATGAGGTTTAATGTCAGAGCGATATCTGCATAAAGTCCTGCACGACCATAGTAAAACATCATCCACACCAAAACGAGAAGCAAAGCAATTACAAAGGAGTTGATTCCACTTTCAATGGCTTCAGCACCCAAAGATGGGCCGATGATTTCAGATTGGATAATCTCAGCTGCAGCTGGGAGTTTACCAGCACGCAGTACATTGGCCAAGTCGGTTGCTTCATTGACTGTAAACTGACCAGAGATTTCGGAACGCCCACCTGAAATGGCACCTTTAGAAACACCTGGAGCAGAGTAAACCAAGTTATCGAGAACGATGGCGATATTTCCGTTTTCACGAAAAGCTTTGCCTGTCATTTCTTCCCAAGTACGAGCTCCTTTTGCATTCATTTGCATGCTTACCGCTGGGGAATTGAATTGGTCATAGGTACTTCGTGCATCAACAATCACACTACCGCCCAATGGAGGTGTATTTGTGCGATTGGATCGAATAGCATACAAGTCGATGAGTTCAGAGTTTGGGTCGGATTTACTCCATAAAAATTTTGTGAACCTGAGTTCGGCAGGCAACAAATTTCTCACCTCAGACCGCTGAAGGTAACTGTCAAAAGTACCTTTATCCTTTTCGGCAATGCGAACAAGAACTGGTCCAGGAAAATCAATATCAACAACGATATCAAAAATGGGGTTTTGAACAACAGAAACCGAGTCTTGCTGTGCCTCAATATCAGCCAACAAATCATCGATTTCTGAATTATCGTCTTGTGGTTTTTCAGGTGTATCCTGAACAACAGTTTGCTTTAAAAGCTCATTTGCTTGAAACAAGAATGAGGTCAACTTATCTTTTGATTCTGTTTCCCAGAATTCGAGTTGTGCTGTACTCTGTAATAAGTTTTTGACACGCTCAATATCACGTGCTCCGGGAAGTTCGACCAATATACGCCCAGAATTCCCAAGTCGTTGAATGTTCGGTTGGGTAACGCCAAATTTATCGATACGCTTTCGTAAAACCTCAAAGGCAGAAACAATAGACTCGTCAATTTTTATACGAATGATTGGCTTGACCTCATCGTCGGTCATATCAATCCGAATGTCGTCACTCAAGGTTCGATTTGCAAAAATACTTGGGCTAGCTAGGTTTTGATCTCCTTTAAGAGATTCAAACGCTGTGAAAAAACTCTCAACATAGCTTTCGTCTGATGACTTTTGAAGTTCATCAGCTTGAGCAAGCGACTGATTGAATAATGGGCTTCGTGTGTTTTCGGCTAAACCTTTTAGAATGTCTTTCACAGAAATTTGCAGGATCACGTTGATCCCCCCTTTCAGATCAAGACCTTTATTGAGTTCTCTGACCTTAGCATTGGCGTACCCAAAATGCTGATCTGTCGAAACAGAATCGAGATACTGACGTTCTGTAGCATTGAGTGCATCAAAATAATTTGGGGAGTTCTCATCAACCTTTTCTAAGGCATAGGCACGAGCATTGTCTTCGGTTCGATTGACAATAAATGTGAAAGAGAGTTGGTAAATGCTTACCAACACAAATAATACGGCGAATAATTTAACCAGTCCGTTATTTTGCATGATCGTTTGTTTTAATCAAAAAGCAAGCAAATATAACGCTTACTTCTCATACATATATAATTGTTTGTTTATTTGAGAATTCCTGTTAGTGCTTCATTCATCGTCCGCACGGCTGAAGCACTTTTTTCAAAGCTTGCTGATTCCTTATCATTTAGGTTTAAATCCATGATTTTTTCCCAGCCATTTTTACCGATAATTGTTGGGACACCGATACAGATATCCGACTGACCGTATTCCCCATCGAGCATCACTGAACAGGGAATAATTCGCTTTTGATCGTGTAAAATACTATTGACTAGGTAAGCGACCGAAGCACCTGGGGCATACCATGCCGATGTACCAAGTAACTTCGTCAATGTTGCTCCCCCAACCATTGTTGCAGCAGCAACCTCTTCTAGTTTATCTGTACTGAGAATCGACGAAATCGGAATTCCATTGTAAGTGGCAAGCCGCGTTAGCGGGATCATGGTCGTATCGCCGTGACCTCCAATGACCATCCCATGGATATCATTGGCAGGCTTGTCTAAAGCCAAAGACAAATAGGTTTTAAACCTACTGCTGTCTAGGGCTCCACCCATGCCAATCACTTTATTTTTCGGCAAGCCAGTGGCTTTTAACGTCAAATAGGTCATGGTATCCATCGGGTTTGACACAACGACAATTACGGTATCAGGGGAGTACTTCAATACCTGATCGGCAACACTTTTGACAATTCCTGCATTGATACCAATAAGCTCCTCCCGTGTCATTCCTGGCTTGCGAGGAACCCCAGAAGTAATAACAACGACATTGCTATTTGCTGTTTTTGCATAATCTGAGGTGGTACCAGTGATTTTGGTATTGAATCCTAAGGTAGTGGCAGTTTGCATCATATCGAGGGCCTTCCCCTCTGCAAACCCCTCTTTGATATCGAGCAAAACGACCTCACTCGCCATGCCTTGATAGGCAATTGCATCTGCACAAGTGGCACCGACATTACCAGCGCCAACAATGGTTACTTTCATTTTCTTTTAATTATATAGGTTACTACTATGTCTTTGTTACTTAGGCGTCGATATTCGCATATTTTGCGTTTTTCTCGATAAACTCTCTACGTGGGGGTACTTCATCACCCATCAACATTGAGAAAATACGATCGGCTTCACCACCATTATCGATGATAACTTGCCGAAGCGTGCGATGCTCGGGGTTCATTGTGGTTTCCCATAACTGAACGGCATTCATTTCTCCCAGACCTTTGTAGCGCTGTACAGAGCTTCCTTGACCAAACTCATTTTGCAATAGATCACGCTGATCGTCACTCCAAGCGTATTGCTGTTTTCCACCTTTTTTAACAAGGTAAAGTGGTGGTGTAGCAATGTAGATATAGCCGTTTTCAATAAGCTCTCGCATATAACGGAAGAAGAAAGTCAAAATCAAGGTTGAAATATGACTTCCATCAACATCGGCATCACACATGATCACAATTTTATGATAGCGCAACTTTTCTAAATTTAAGGCCTTGCTATCCTCCTCTGTTCCAATCGTAACGCCCAAAGCGGTGTAGATATTGCGAATCTCTTCATTTTCAAAGACTTTATGTTGCATAGCTTTTTCGACATTGAGAATTTTACCTCTTAGGGGAAGAATCGCTTGAAAATGACGATCCCGACCTTGCTTAGCGGTTCCACCTGCTGAGTCACCCTCAACCAAAAATACCTCGCATTCTGCGGGGTCTTGTGAAGCGCAATCTGATAATTTTCCAGGAAGACCTCCCCCACTCATTACCGTTTTTCGCTGAACCATCTCACGTGCTTTACGGGCAGCGTGACGGGCTTGCGCAGCAAGGATAACCTTATCAACAATGATTTTTGCATCATTAGGGTTTTCTTCCAGATAGTTTTCAAGCATTTCAGAAACAGCCTGAGAAACAGCCGAAGTAACTTCTCTATTCCCAAGTTTTGTTTTGGTCTGACCCTCAAACTGAGGTTCTGCAACCTTGACAGAAACAATTGCTGTTAATCCCTCTCTAAAGTCATCCCCTGAAATTTCAAATTTTAGCTTGTCAAGCATACCAGAGGCATCTGCATACTTTTTCAGCGTTGAAGTCAGTCCTCTTCGAAAGCCAGATAAATGTGTCCCTCCCTCATGGGTATTGATATTGTTGACGTATGAATGCAGATTTTCGTTGAAGGACGTATTGTAAACCATGGCAACTTCGACAGGGATGTCATTTTTTGATCCCTCCATCGCAATCACATCGGCGATTAATGGCTCACGGTTTGCATCCAAAAAGCGTATAAATTCGCGTAAACCCTCTTTGGAGTGGAACAACTCCCCCTCTTCATTAGGGTCTTTACCTCGTAAGTCAATCAGGCGAGCCGAGATTCCTTTGTTTAGGTATGCGAGTTCACGAAGCCTTCCAGCGAGGGTATCGTAATTAAACTCTATCGTTTGAGTGAAAATGGTCGTGTCTGGCCGAAAAGTAACTACAGTACCTGTTTTGTCTGTCTTGCCAGTATTTTTAACTGCGTAAAGCGCCTTTCCACGTTCGTACTCTTGTTCCCAAATTTCACCATCACGATGTACGGTTGCACGCAAATGTTCTGATAACGCATTTACGCACGACACACCTACCCCGTGAAGGCCTCCAGAAACTTTATAAGAATCCTTGTCAAACTTTCCCCCGGCACCAATTTTTGTCATCACGACTTCAAGAGCCGAAACGCCTTCTTTTTTATGGATACCAACGGGAATACCTCGACCGTTATCTTCGACAGTCAATGACTGGTCAGCGTTGATAATTACCGTGATTTCATCGCAGTGCCCAGCTAGGGCTTCGTCAATAGAGTTATCGACGACTTCGTAGACTAAATGGTGTAGTCCACGAACGCCAACATCTCCGATGTACATGGAGGGTCGTTTCCGAACATGTTCCATGCCCTCTAGGGCCTGTATACTGTCTGCTGAATATTGATTTTTTTGGTTGTTTTCACTCATAGTTCTTTGGTAATTTATTTAACTAAATCACAATCTATCAAAGATACTTTTTATTGAGGAAAATAACCCGATTGAGCGGTCCCTAAAAACGTCAAGTTATTAACAATAAGATGTGAAAAAAAGGGGCTAATATGCATCGTTGTGAACCGCTCCAATTGCGCGTCCTGAGGGTTCATTCATATTTTGAAAAGAGGCGTCCCAAGCAAGGGCTGTTGGTGTGCTACAAGCAACAGATGGAACAGAGGGAACGGTCAAAGCCGCAGTGTCGGATGGGAAGTGCTCTTCAAAAATCGAACGATAATAATATTCTTCTTTTGTTCTTGGGGGTTGCGTTGGGAAACGGTGATGTACAACTTCCATATCGGTATCGCTCACTTCTCTCTCAACGACTTCTTTTAGGCTGTCAATCCAGTTATACCCTACCCCGTCGCTGAATTGTTCTTTTTGACGCCAAGCAACACTCTCTGGTAAGTATTGTTCGAAAGCTTTTCGAAGCACCCATTTCTCCATGCGTTCATGTGTAATCATTTTATCTTTTGGATTGATTCGCATCGCTACATCCATAAACTCTTTGTCTAAAAATGGAACACGACCCTCAATTCCCCAAGCTGCTAAAGATTTGTTTGCGCGCAAACAGTCATATTGATACAGTTTGTCGAGTTTGCGAACGGTCTCGTCATGAAATTCTTTGGCGTCAGGAGCTTTGTGAAAATACAAATAGCCCCCAAAGACCTCGTCTGCACCCTCACCAGAAAGCACCATCTTAATTCCCATCGACTTGATGACTCGTGCCAACAAGTACATGGGTGTTGATGCACGTACTGTCGTGATGTCATAAGTTTCCAAATGATAAATAACATCTCGTATCGCATCGAGTCCCTCTTGCACGGTAAAGGTCACCTCATGATGAACCGTTCCGATATGTTTGGCTACCTTTTGCGCAGCTGCCAAATCTGGTGATCCTTCTAAGCCAACAGAAAAAGAGTGTAATTGAGGCCACCATGCATCCTTCTCATCGTCTGACTCAACTCGTTTATTTGCAAACTTTTTTGCCAATGCAGAAGTAATCGATGAATCCAAACCGCCTGAAAGGAGAACACCGTAGGGAACATCACTCATCAGTTGTCTATGAACTGCATCTTCTAATGCTTGCTGTAGCTCATCAATGTTTGTATTATTGTTTTCAACAACTCCATAGTCTCGCCAATCCCGGTTATACCATTTCGTCAGCTCGCCTTTGGCGCTGTCATAGTAATGTCCAGGAGGAAAAACTTCAATGGTCGTACAAACTCCCTCTAAGGATTTAAGCTCAGAAGCAAAATAAAGTGTTCCATTGGCATCCCATCCCATATAAAGCGGAATAATCCCCATGTGATCACGAGCAGCAAAAAAGGTGTTTTTATCTGCGTCATAAAGGACAAAAGCAAAAATCCCGTTAAGCTCATCAACAAAATTGACTCCTTTGTCTTGGTATAGTGCAAGTATCACTTCGCAATCGGAACCGGTTTGGTATACAAAATCGGATGTTTGTTTGCGTAATTCTCTATGGTTGTAAATCTCCCCATTTGCGGCCAAAACAAGCTGCTTGTTCTCACTGTACAAGGGTTGTTTACCAGAAGCAGGGTCAACAATAGCCAGGCGCTCGTGAGCCAATATTGCATGCTTATTCACATGAATACCACTCCAGTCTGGACCGCGATGCCGAATTTGCTTCGACATGGATAAGAGTTGAGAACGTAAACCCTCGATTTCTATTTTATCATTATATGCACATACGATACCACACATATCAAATTTTTTGACAAAGATATGTTTTGCACATATAATTAAAAGGTAAAACTATATTTTTATAACTATTTTACACTAAAATTTGAATTTTAATATAATTTTTATGTTTTATAGATAAAAAATAAGTCAAAAAGTTTAAGATTGTTTGTTTGATAGTTTTTAATTTAGAGGGCTAAATCATGGATGTACAAATTATTTCGTTTGAAGGCGCCACGATCTCACAAGATAAAAAAGTGGTTTTACGTGATGTTTCTTTTACACTTGAACCGGGTGCATTTGTCTATCTGATCGGGAGGACAGGTACTGGAAAAAGTAGCTTATTAAAAACGCTTTATGGCGATATCAAGCTCAGAGAGGGAAAGGGGAAAGTAGTTGATTATGATTTACTGAAGTTGCGAGAGCGGCATATTCCAGATTTGCGACGACAACTCGGGATTGTTTTTCAAGACTTTCAACTTCTTTCTGACCGCAGCGTGGAGCGAAACCTCGACTTTGTCTTACGGGCAACGGGCTGGAAATCAGCTGACAAACGAACAGAACGTATTTTAAATGTATTGGAAGCTGTGGAACTTGAAGACAAACTCAAATTGTTCCCGCATGAACTTTCGGGAGGCGAGCAGCAACGTATTGCGATTGCGCGCGCTTTGCTGAACGAACCAAAGCTCATCTTGGCCGACGAGCCAACGGGAAATTTAGATCCAATTACAAGCGAAGAAGTAATGAAACTCCTTCATGAAATCAACCAACAGGGAACAACGATTTTGATGGCGACGCATGACTTTGGGTTGATATCAAAATTTCCAAAAAGAACCTTGATGTGTGAAGATCAACAGGTGGTTGAGGTAAAATCAAAATCCTAAGTCTTGTTATCCATTTGCATTCCGACTTATAACACTGATTGCTCAGAACTTTTAGATATTTTGGCAGAACAGATTGCCCAACTCGAAGAAACTGTGGAGGTATTAGTCTGTGACGATTTTTCGACAGATTATGTTCGTAAGAATCAAGACGCTTGTGAACGAAATGGGTTTTCTTTTTTTGAAAATACGTCGAATTTGGGGAGTATTTCAACAAGGATAAAATTGGCCAAAAACAGTAGTTTTAATTGGTTGCTTTTTGTCGATGCTGATATGGTGCCTGTTCAGAAAAAATATGTACACAACTACATCCTGAGCATGAAAAATGATGCTGTTGTTTTCGGGGGCTACAACTACAAGAAAGATCATCAAAAAAACCTACTTCGAATGAATTATGGGGTTTCACGTGAACAAAAGACAGTTGATGTCAGAAAACAGACTGCATATAAATATGTGTTTTCAGGTAATATGCTAATCAAAAAAAAGATCTTTACTCAAAGTATTAATAACCCAAACAATTGTTATGGTTATGATGCACTTTTGGGTGAGGCTCTAAAAAAAAATAAAGTTAAACTGTTACACATCGATAATGGAACCTTTCACACGGGGCTTGAAGACAATGTTTTGTACTTAAAAAAGCTAGAAGAAGGTGCGAAATTACTTCGAACTCAGTTTGAGAATGGTAAAATTATAAGCGGCCACAACAATTTAATCAACTTGTATAGGTTTTTAAAGAAAGTCTACTTGGCAAAAATTCTATTTTCTCCTATTCTAAAGATACATGTTATCTCAGAAAAAACGTTATTAAAGTTTGGAAGACCAATTGTTTTATTGGATTGGCTTAGGCTTTATTATTTTGTAAATGCAAAGTAAATGGACATACAGTTTTCAGTCGTAATACCTCTATATAACAAGGAAGAATTTGTTGCGCAAACTTTAAAAAGTGTTGTTGGTCAAACATATCAAAACTTTGAAGTTGTCATTGTAAATGACTACTCAAATGATAACAGTTTGGATGTCGTTAAAGCTATCGATGATCACCGAATTAAGATAATTGAGCACAGCGAGAATAAGGGACTTTCTGCATCAAGAAATACAGGGATTAGCGCAGCAACACACACCCATATTGCCTTTTTGGATGCTGACGACTATTGGGATTCTACCTTTTTGGAAACGATCGTAAACCTTATAAAAGAATACCCAGACGAGTCTGTTTTTGCAACCCATTACAGAGAAAATTACAATGATAAATTTTTTATTCCGAAGTCAAATCTCCCTATAAGCTCAAAGGGAAAGACGTTTTTGGTTCGCGATTTTTTCGAAATTAATTTAGGACGTTTGATTCTCACGCAAAGTTGTATTGTGGTTCATAAAACTGTCTTTGAACAAATTGGATATTATGATGAAAATGTAACTTTTGCCGAGGATATTGATTTTTATATTCGCTGTTTCCATACTTATAATTTAGCTTATTATAATGATGTTTGTCATACTCAGAATGCAGCTATAAGTGGGAGTATAACAAACAGCGTAAGCCATAAAAAAACATTCCCTAAACTGCATAAATATCTCAACGATTCAGACTCACTTGACAAGTTCATCAATTTTTACACCTACTGTATTTACAGAAGAATGAAAAACGAGAGTGCAAGGAAAGAAATGAGGGTTTACAGAAAACAAATTAAATTCAACTCATTAACTGTTTTGCAGGTTTTGTTTATTTATTTACCTCTGCCTTTTTACTTATTTCTAATAAGAGTTAAAAAAAGATTGCTTAATAAAGGGTACCATGTTAGCTCATACTAAATGAAAATTCTATTAATCGGCGAATACAGCAACCTTCACAATAGTCTTAAAAAAGGGCTTATTGATCTTGGTCATGAGGTAACTTTAGTGTCCTTTGGAGATGGCTTCAAAGATTTTTCATCTGATATAAGACTTAGTCGAAAAAAGTTTTCAAATTCTTTGTCGTCTCTAAAATCTGTTTTCAATTTTGTATCTAAATATCCTTATTCTTTTTATGTGAAAAGCGTCAAATTTCAGAGAGTTTTAGGCAAACTCAAAGGGTATGATGTTGTTCAATTGATAAATGAGCACCCAATTGGCGGGTTGCCAGCAATTGAAAAGATTCAAATAAAAAGAATAAAAAAAATAAATGGGGCTTTATTCTTACTATCATCTGGAGACGATTTCACTAATATTTCTTACTACATGGCATCCGACAAAATGAAATACTCAATAATGACTCCTCTTTTGAAAGACAAGAAATTAAATTCAAAATATTCGTATTCTTTGAAGTATTTGAGTAAGTCGTTTCAAAATTTAAGTAGGCGAATACACAATATTTCTGATGGAATCATCGCCTCTGACTTTGATTATCATCTCCCATTAAAAAACAATCCAAAATATCTTGGCATGATCCCAAATCCTGTAGTTCTAGATAAACGGGTAACCAAAAAAAAATCGAACTCAAATTTGCGAATTTTATTAGGTATTAATACATCGAGTTATATAAAAAAAGGGTTAAATTATTTTGAGGATGCTTTGACTCAAATTAAGGAAAAATACCCCGAAGTAGACATTCAAATCACGAAGAATTTACCATTTGAAAATTACCTCGATCAGCTAAATCAATGTGACATCTTACTTGATCAAGTCTTTGCTTATGATCAGGGATATAATGCCTTAGAAGCAATGGCCTTGGGTAAAGTAGTGTTTACGGGCGCTGAAGATGAGTTTTTATCTCACTACAGCCTAGAAGAGGATGAGGTAGCAATTAATGCGTTACCTGATGTAAATTATCTAGTAGAAAAATTAAGTACACTGATAGGGAATCCTAAAAAAATAATTGATATCGGGAAAAATGCTAAAGCGTTTATAAAAAAACATCACGAAGCTACTGCAATCGCAAAAAAGTATGTTGACACATGGCAAAAAGCTATGTCGAAAAATGCCTGAACAGCTTCCATTCCCGAATATAGTCTTCTTCACTGTATTCTTCAGACGCTAAAGCCAAACACACCGCCCCAGCAGAAAAATTGGTCATTTCACGCCATGTCATAGGTGAAATCAATAGCCCCTTTGTTGGATTGTTCATCAGAAAAGAAATTTCTTCCTGTCTATTTTTTAAAATAAGCTCAAAACTTCCACTTAAAGGAATCAATAGTTGATTCGTCTTTTTTAGTGCGTGGCCACCACGCTGACTACCACTAGGAACATCGTATAAATAAAATACACGTTTGATCTCGAATGGGAGGTTGCTATTCTCTAAAACAGCCAAATTGCCTCTTGGGTCTTTAATATTAGGGACATCAATCCATTGCACTTCCATATGAATTATTTCGTTTATTGATTAACAAAACGATTATTAAAATTAGGCAACCGATATATCGGGTAAAGTTTGCCATTACAACTCCTTCAATACCATACAGATCAACCCAATAAAAGCTACACCCTACAAAGAGTGCGAAAGAAAAAAACTCGACTACAAAGTACTTAGTTAAAAGCTTATTAGCAACTAAGTAATATGCAAAAACAAGAAAAATAACTCTTAACCAATCCGCGCCCAATTGCCATTTAAACAACGGTGCAATACCAACAAAATCTGTCGTGAACAAAACTTTGGTAATCGGTACCCGAAAAATGTAGACTCCAATCATCGCAATCGTAACAATTGGTAAAAGTGTTTTCAGAATGGTTCTAACTTCCTTAAATAGAGAGAATGACGAATTATTTTCAGCAAACTTTGGAAGTACATATAGGGTAAATGCGTAAGAAATAAATAAAAAATAGTTTGAGGAAACTCCATTCATTGCTGTCCAGTAGCCAGCTGCATTAATATCAATTTTGTAAGTAATTAAGTAGCGTAACCATATTTCAATCGCCTGCACAAAGCCCACTGAAATCAATGTCATTAAAATAAATGGTAGTAAAGTTTTTAACTGTGAGAGTTCAGGTAAAAAGTGCAAAAACAATGAAGATTTATTTGTTGATGACTTAAAATAACTAAAATATAGTCCAAAGCCGATCATTGGTCGAATTACCAATGCAATAATAGCTCCTTGTAATCCATAAAAATATATGAGTGCAATCATTGTTGTTGCGGCAAATACATTGGTAGCTAGCTGGAGATTTGCAACTGCTTTAAATAATTTTTTACCACTCAGAACAGCTTCCATCAATACCGTTAATCCCATAAAGGGAATGGTAAATGAGAATGCCTTAATAATTGACTCATCAGAACGCTCAAAAAAAAGTTTAGAAGAAACCCAATCGATTTGCCACCAAAGAACCGCAAACATTACAGTAGAGACAACAAACATAAGAGTGAGCGTTGAATTGATAAAGGATTGATACAACTTCGAATTCCGATTTGCAGCTGTTTCTACAATGACCCCATTTTGAGACCCTACAGACGAAAAAGATGTTAGGATTTCAACGAAATTTCGGAGATTAGCAATAATTGCCAAACCCGGTGCACCTAAAAAAACCGCGATAACTTTTTGTGAAATAAGCCCGATCAAAAGTCGGAGTGTACCCACAAAACCTGTATAACGAATTAAACGATACAGAAAGTTAAATTCAAGTTCTTTTAACCACTTCACTAAAATGAGTTTAATACACGAATGATGTGATCTACTTCTTTATCACTTAAACTAGGATAGAGAGGAATACTCACCACCTCGCGATGGTAGTCCTCAGTTATGGGAAGTTTTAAGAGATTGTATTCTTTCAACGCTTCTTGCTTATGTGGTGGTGTTGGATAGTGAATCAAATATCCAACCTCATTATTTTCAAGGTGATTTATAAAGCCCACACGATCTTTTACTCGAACAACAAACAAATGAAAAACATGTGATTGATCAATTGGAGTATTTGGTAATAAAATTTTGGAGTTGTCAATGCGCTTTGCATATTGTCGAGCAATTGATATACGCCGACTTATGGCAATGGGATAATCTCGTAATTTGATACGCAAAAATCTAGCTTGTAACGCATCCAATCTCATGTTAAAACCAAGCAATTCATGTTTATTTTTTTGAGATGAACCATAATTTTGAAGTTTACGTATTGTCTGAGCAAGGTCTTCATTATTTGTTGTTACTGCTCCAGCATCTCCAAGAGCTCCAATGTTTTTTGTTGGATAGAAACTAAATGCTGCTGCGTCTCCAATAGCACCTGCTTTTTCTTCATTTTTTGAAATCGCGCCATGTGCTTGTGCAGCATCTTCAATTAGTAACAATCCTTTTGACTTGGCTAGATCTTGAAAAGCACCTGTATCAACTAGCTCCCCATATAGGTGAACAACTAAACACACTTTGGTATTCGGAGTACAACAGGCCAATGCCAATTCTGGATCGATTCCAAAACAATTGATTTTGGGCTCTACAAAAACTGGTTTCATTCCTGATTGAATAACCGCCAAAATGGACGCTATATATGTATGAGCTGGAACAAGCACTTCATCTCCCTCTTTTAAAATCCCGAGTGATTTGTATCCCTCGAATATGAGTCGTAATGCATCAAGCCCATTACTTGTTCCAATACAATAATTCGTTCCGCAAAATGCCGCATATTCTTTTTCAAACAAATGAACATCATCACCTAAAATGAATTGCCCTTCTTTCAAAAAAAGATTTAATTCCTTTACAAAACTTTTGTTGAAGACATGGTTTTCCGCTGTTATGTTGAAAAAAGGAATCATTACAATCGAGACATTAATTTGGAATGTTTTATTGTTTTAATTTTATAAAATTCTTGAATCCCATTTGAAGAAAAAAAACTCTCCTTCCAATTTAGCAAACCACTATTTATCAGATTTCCATTATTTTCTGAGGATGAGCCAAAACTAAAAATATACTTTCCATTGTATTTAAGAATCAAATAATTTATAAGATAATCTAAGCTGCCATCTTTTCGATTTTTATCACCAGCAATGTATTGGGTGTGCACGACCTTATTGTGTATAAACAACACTACTCCCGCACGTAAATCCTCTTTCTCGTAGAGGCCATAACAAAGGATGTTTTCTGGATAAAACTCTGCCAAAAATTGAATTTCTGAAGATTTATGAACAGGCTTAACATTGTACCTATCTAAAAGGTTTGGAATTAGAAGCTTATCCCAAAAAATCGAAAAATCTGAAATACGTTTAACTTTGAAATTCTTTTTCATCGCTTTTTTAATGTGCCGTAAACGATGTTTGTTTGGTTTGTCATAATTTCTTTTTGGAATAAAACTATATATATCGGTACGATATTTATCGGATTCTAGCCAAGAAAATATTAAGTTGGTATCGCGACTAAGTGCAAAACAACTCGGCACATGTTTAATAATCAGGTTTTTAATTTTTTGATTCGACAAAAACTCAACTATTTTCTGATACACCTCAAGCAGATTAACGAACAGTAAAGGTGACCTATTTAAAACTCCACCATAACTCAAACCCTGATGAGAATGGACATCACCATTTTCATCAATATTTGCAGGCATGATAGCAATTAGCTTTTGATCTTCATAAACCATCAATGAGTAATCAGTGAAACGGTCGCTGTGATATTCCATGTAGTCTCTGTAAAACAATATGGAATGTAACTCGATCTTAGAAACAAAGTCATCCCAAACCTTTTTATGTTTTGCGCTGTATTTCTGAACTTTAAGGAGTTTCATTAAATAGTAAAACGCAAACTTAACAAATAAATTACCCGATTTGTTTTTCCTGACGTTTGCGCTCGTTTTCGTCGAGGTAGATTTTTCGCAATCGTTGGGAGTTGGGAGTCACCTCTACATACTCATCTTTTTGAATATACTCCAATGCCTCTTCAAGGCTAAATTGAATCGGAGGTGCGAGCTTGACCTTATCATCAGATCCCGCAGCACGTACATTGGATAATTTTTTGGTCTTGGTTACATTGACAACCAAGTCATCCGCTCGCGAATTTTCACCAATAACTTGTCCCGTATAAATTTCCTCTCCAGGATGGATAAAAAATTTACCACGGTCTTGCAATTTATCCAAGGAATAAGGGATGGCCGTCCCCTTTTCCATCGAAATCAAAGAGCCATTGATTCGCCCTTGAATTTCCCCTTTGTAGGGTTCGAAGGCAGTAAATCGGTGATTCATAATGGCCTCCCCCGCTGTCGCGGTGAGAAGTTGGTTTCGCAGGCCAATAATTCCGCGCGATGGGATCTTGAATGAGCAAATCATTCGTCCTCCCTTTGGCTCCATCGCCACGATCTCACCTTTTCTTGTAGTAACCATTTCAACTGCTTTACCAGAAACCTCCTCTGGCAAGTCAATGGTAAGTTCTTCTACTGGTTCACAGTTTTTTCCATCAATCTCTTTGATAATGACTTGTGGCTGCCCGATTTGAAGTTCATACCCCTCTCTCCGCATGGTTTCGATCAGCACGGACAAATGCAAAACCCCACGTCCATATACGATAAACTTGTCAGCTGTATCGGTTTCTTCCAATCTCATGGCAAGGTTCCGTTCTAGTTCTCTCTCCAAGCGGTCTTTGATATGACGAGACGTTACAAATTTTCCTTCCTTTCCAAAAAAGGGCGAATCATTGATGGTGAACAACATACTCATCGTGGGCTCATCAATCGCAATGGTTGGCAGCCCTTCGGGAGATTCGATATCCGCAACAGTATCTCCGATCTCAAAATCATCTAAACCGACAATGGCGCACAAGTCACCCGCTACAACCTGCTCTACCTTTTTTCTCCCTAAACCATCAAAGACAAGCAATTCTTTGATTTTGGACTTTACGACCGTTCCATCTCTTTTTACCAAAGAGACAGCATCAGCAGCTTTCAACTCACCTCGTTGCAATCGACCAATGGCAATCCGGCCTGTAAATGAAGAGTAATCCAACGAAGTAATCAGCATCTGTTTAGTTCCGTCCTCTGCTTTTGGGGAGGGAATGTATGTAATTACTGCATCCAGTAAGGGTTCAACCGAATCTGTTTGGACTTGATAATCCTCCGACATCCAGTTGTGTTTTGCTGATCCGTATAAGACTGGAAAATCAAGCTGCCATTCTTCTGCACCGAGCTCAAACATCAAGTCAAAAACCGCTTCATATACCTCTTCAGGAGTGCAGTTTTCTTTATCGACTTTGTTAATAACTACTATGGGCTTTAGCTTTAAATCAATTGCTTTTTGCAAAACAAAGCGAGTTTGAGGCATGGGTCCCTCAAAGGCATCAACCAACAACAAAACGCCATCAGCCATGTTGAGAACACGCTCAACTTCACCACCAAAGTCGGCGTGACCAGGCGTGTCAATAATATTGATTTTATTGCCCTTATAAGGAACAGATACGTTTTTTGAGAGAATCGTAATGCCGCGTTCACGTTCCAAGTCGTTGTTGTCAAGAATCAACTCCCCTTTGGATTCATTCTCACGAAAAAGTTGACAGTGGTGAAGAATTTTATCAACCAAAGTGGTTTTACCATGGTCTACGTGCGCAATAATCGCAATGTTACGGATATTTTCCATTTCCAATTTTATCGGCGCAAATGTACATTATTTACAGCGAGTATATTGGATTCGAAAGCAAATCCTAAATTCTTATTTTTACATCATGAAATCATTTGAAGATCGTCTATCGACCTCAAACTCCTTTTTCCTTCTCGCTGGACCGTGCGCCATAGAGGGAGAGGAAATGGCGATGCATATCGCAGAACATCTAGTCAAGGTTACCGATCAACTCGGAATTCCTTTTGTATTTAAGGGGAGCTTTAAGAAAGCAAACCGCAGTCGGAACGACAGCTTTACTGGGATTGGCGATGAAAAAGCATTAAAAATTCTACAAAAAGTAGGTGCTGAATTCGGAGTTCCAACAGTTACCGATATTCACGAAGCCGATGATGCTGTAAAAGCAGCTGAATTTGTAGATGTCCTTCAAATCCCTGCCTTTTTGGTTCGTCAAACAGATTTGATCGTCGCCGCTGCGAAAACAGGAAAATACATCAACCTAAAAAAAGGACAGTTTATGAGTCCTGAAAGCATGCAACACGCAGTTGTAAAAGTAACTGATTCTTCTAATGAAAACGTCTGGATTACTGATCGCGGAACCATGTTTGGATATCAGGACTTGGTGGTTGACTTTCGTGGGATTCCTGTGATGAAAGCTTTCGCACCTACGATTTTGGATGTGACTCATTCATTGCAACAGCCCAATCAGGCAAGCGGTGTGACAGGTGGACGCCCTGAAATGATTGAAACAATGGCACGAGCAGGGATTGCAGCTGGTGTTGATGGTATGTTTATGGAAACTCATTTTGATACAAACCATGCAAAGAGTGATAGCGCAAATATGCTTCCGTTGGAACTCATTGAAGGTCTTTTAACACGACTTCACAAGCTTTACCAAGCTACTACCGCATTGTAATTCATCTTCAGCTGAAAAATGTTATTTTTGCACCACTCTAAATTTTGGAGCATGTTCATTGAAACACATCGGGGTCGACTGGTATTGACAGCGAGATAGATGTGACGGTAAGCAAGTCGAGCGCTGGACTACAGCTCGTAAATCTCATAGTACCACCATTTTAAATGGCGAGAATAACTACGCTCTTGCAGCCTAATCGACTGAACTATAGTAAGTCCAGGCCTTTGTCCCACTAGGTGGGAAGGTAAGATGTCTTGGTGCGGCCCTTGTTGACGGCAACACAAATCAAGGCACCATTAAAGTCAACATAGAAATCTTGGTGCTTCGACAGGATTTTAAATCAAAGAAGATAAGGTATAGATAGGCAGTTTTCGGTCAGTCTATATTCGAAAATCAAACGAAAACTAAACTTGTAGAAAGCAGTTG
>CAXRDL010000015.1:0-4192 GCA_964229535.1 Flavobacteriaceae bacterium
CCGAAGTTGTACATGCTTTAGAACTGGAATTTAGACGCGATGAGCGCGTAATGCGCTATCTAACGGTCAAGCTCGATAAGCATGCAGAAGCTTGGGCCGAAAAACGAAGAGAACGATTAACAGCTAAAGCATAACTCATGGCATCATTAGAACAAGCTAGTAAAGGCGGAAAACAAGGCGAAGTTCGCTATCTAACGCCGCTTGATATCGATACAAACAAAGAAAAGAAGTATTGTCGCTTCAAAAAATCTGGTATCAAGTACATCGATTATAAAGATCCAGATTTCTTGTTAAAGTTTGTCAACGAGCAAGGTAAAATTTTACCACGCAGACTCACGGGAACTTCCCTCAAATATCAGCGCAAGCTATCGGTTGCAATCAAACGTTCACGTCATTTGGCATTGATGCCTTATGTCGCTGACCTTTTAAAATAAGTCACATGGAATTGATACTAAAAAACGACGTAGAAAATCTTGGCTTTAAAGACGATATTGTACAGGTCAAAAACGGATATGGACGCAATTTTCTGATTCCGCAAGGACATGCCATTTTGGCAACCCCTTCGGCCAAGAAAGTGTTGGCAGAAAACCTCAAGCAGCGCGCCTTTAAAGAGCAAAAATTGGTGGATGACGCCAACGCACTGGCCAAAAAGATTTCGGCGCTAGAGATCAAAATCGCTGCCAAAGCTGGCGGTACAGGTAAACTGTTCGGCTCCATTGGCAATGCCGATTTGAGTGCTGCGCTACAGACTGCTGGGCATGACATCGAAAAGAAATTTATCAAGATCACTGGCGGAACGGTAAAGGTATTGGGCAAGCAACAAGCCGAAATCCGTTTACACCGTGAGGTGAAGGTACAATTGGAATTCGAAGTCACTAAGGCAGAAGACAAAGAATAGTATTTGCTTTATTGCACAAATCATATAAGCCGATCCATAGAGTCGGCTTTTTTTTATTCCCAATTCTTAACCCAAGGACGCTCATGGTCAATGGGTAACCGATATTTGTGAATCGTGAATGGGAGTTGTTAATCAATTTCTAGTTCACGATTTTCTTTTGCCGATAGCCCCACTTTTTTTACATTTCATTTTGCAGTACCTTTATGCGCATGTCAACAAAGCCCAATACACCCAAGGGGATGCGGGATTTTTTACCGCATGAGGTTATGCGTCGCAATCATATTATGGGTGTGATGAAAACGCAATTTGAGAGTTATGGGTTTTTGCCCATCGAAACGCCCGCCATGGAACGTCGGGAGCTGTTGTTGGGTAAATATGGCGATGAGGGTGACCGCCTAGTGTTTAAGGTACTCAACTCTGGGGAAAAGGTCAAAAAGGCAGACCTTGAGGCCTTAAAAAACGGCGAATTGTCGCGTTTTGGAAATTCCTTGTCCGACAAAGCCATGCGCTATGACCTTACCGTGCCTTTTGCCCGCTTTGTGGTGCAGCATCAAAACGAATTGAGCTTTCCATTCAAACGCTATCAGATGCAGCCCGTTTGGCGTGCCGATCGTCCGCAACACGGTCGTTTTCAAGAATTCACCCAATGCGATGCTGATGCCATTGGCTCGGATAGCTTGTTGCTCGAACTGGAGTATATCCAGATGGTCGATTCGATTTTTTCGGATTTACAATTGTCGGGTTGCACCCTGCGGATCAATCACAGAAAAGTGCTTGAGGCCATTGCCCAACTGGCTAGTGCTGGGACAGAAACGACACGCTTTTTTACCATCCTCGACAAGCTCGATAAAGTCGGCTGGGAAGAAGTCAAACGTTTGTTGCTAGAGGCTGATTTTGACATCGATATTCTTGATAAGATCAATGCTGCTCTAGAAGGTAAATCCACTACTGACCAACTCGAAGCCCTCGGACAACTGATTGGCAACTCAGGCATCGATGATGAGCCCATACAAGACCTTGGCTTTTTGTTTTCCAATTTGGGGCAACTCAGCTCGACAAAGGTTGTGTTTGATTGGACACTCGCGCGTGGTCTGGACTATTATACTGGGACCATATTTGAAATTTCGGCACCAGAGCAAGTCTCTGTTGGCTCGATCGGGGCTGGAGGTCGCTATGACGACCTGACTGGGGTCTTTGGGATGAAAGACATGAGTGGAATTGGCATTTCGTTTGGTTTGGATCGCATCGAATTGGTTCTTTCTGAGCTCGATTTGTTTCCCCCTGCCTTGCACACTTCAATCGATGTGTTGGTCGTCAATTTTAGTATGGATATGATAACGTCCTTAATTCCCTATATCAGCGAATTGCGGAAACAAGGCAAACGCGTTTTTGTGTATCCTTCTGCAGCTAAACTGAAAAAGCAGTTAGGCCTAGCCAATCAGTTGCAAATCCCCCACGCACTGATCATGGGCGAGTCGGAGTGGAAAGAGCAAAGCTGTACCCTAAAAGACCTACGTACTGGAGACCAGTCAACAATCCCCCTCGACGGTTTGACGCAATACAGTTGGGACTGATCCGCCATTGCGCTAAATATTTTTGTCAGTTTGTTCTCGCCACCGTTTGATAATGCTGACAATTTCAGCAGATAATTTTTCAATTTCGATATATTCGGGCTTTTTATTTCCAAAAAGAATCCAATCTAGAGAGTATTTAGGAAAGTGCTCAAAAATTTTTATGATGACCTCATGAGAGATCGCAGACTGTTTTCTCAACGAAGTAGAAAGGAAATTTCGACCAACTCCAATATGGCGTTCGAATGCGGCAATAGACAACTTTTCTTGCAATATGATATATTTGATTCTGTCATGGATATTCATCATTAATGACAAGATTTAGTTTGAAGCAATTAACCCCTATAATTTCAGGATTTAATTCAAAATAAAAAACAAAAAAAGTTGTCAAAACAACAAAAACGAAAAGGGAGTTTGAATGAGAAGTGTGTGACAAAAGGATTAGGAAATCCCTCTGAGCTTTTTCTCCCAATTCCATGCAGATCGTAAAGCATCTTCAATTGTTTTTGAAGATTTCCAGCCCAGGACAGAATTGATTTTAGTGGTATCGGCATAGGTTTCCACAACATCACCAGATCGGCGTTTGCCTATCTTATAATTGAGCGCAACGTTTGTGACCTTCTCAAAAGTGCGTATAATGTCCAAGACAGAGTTTCCAGTGCCTGTCCCGACGTTCAACACGTCAAAAACAGGGGAGTCCGAAAGCGTGTTGAGGTGTTTGAGTGCGGCCATATGCGCTTCAGCCAAGTCCTCAACATGAATATAATCGCGGATACAAGTGCCGTCTTTGGTAGGGTAGTCGTTTCCAAAAACAGTAATCGGCCCTCTGATTCCCGCTGCTGATTGGGTGATAAAAGGCACAAGGTTTTGGGGAATACCAAGAGGCAATTCGCCAATCTCCGCCGAGGCATGTGCGCCAATCGGGTTGAAGTAACGCAATGCAATCACAGGAATATTTTCGTTTACTTTAGTCAGATCGGATAAAATTTCTTCACAAATCTGTTTGGTGTTTCCGTAGGGCGACAGGGCGGGTTTGCTGGCTTCGTTCTCGGTGATGGGCAGCGTTTCTGGCTCACCATAAACAGTACATGAAGAGCTAAAGATAAACGGAATCCTACGATTTTGATCCTGTGCTACAGCCAAAAGATTGACCAAAGACGAAAGGTTGTTGTCGTAATATTCTAGCGGCTTTTCTACACTTTCGCCAACCGCTTTAAAGGCAGCGAAATGAATAATACCTTCAATAGAATAGGTCTTAAAAACTTCGGCAACTTTGGTTTTGTCTTTTAAGTCAATTTGCTCAAAATGCGGTCGTTTCCCACATGCTTTTTCGATACCGTCGAGCACGTCAATAGAAGTGTTGGACAGGTCATCGACGATTAGAACTTCAAAATTGTTGTCGATTAGCGTAACAGCGGTGTGCGCACCGATAAATCCAAGACCGCCTGTAACTAAAATCATGATTGAAAAAAAGAGTAGCGAGGGGGAGACTTGAACTCCCGACCTCCGGGTTATGAATCCGACGCTCTAACCGGCTGAGCTACCTCGCCATATTGGTTTGCAAATATAGAAGGTTTTGCTGCAGTTGTCAAACTATATTTTTCAGAATATATTTTTGTGCAATCAAAAAAGATATTATATTGCTTCTCTGATAAAACAACAGCCGTGAAAGATCATTTTGAGATAGAATTTGTAATCAAATCATCCCCTTCGCTCCTCTACC
>CAXRDL010000016.1:0-16480 GCA_964229535.1 Flavobacteriaceae bacterium
TTGCATAAAAAATTATTTTCCGCCCTCGATATATTGGATAGCTTGTCCAACGGTGGCGATATTCTCAGCTTGATCGTCAGGGATCTGGATATCGAATTCCTTTTCAAATTCCATGATAAGTTCTACAGTATCCAAAGAGTCTGCACCCAAATCGTTGGTAAAACTTGCTTCAGAAACGACTTCGTTTTCATCCACACCTAATTTATCTACGATTATGGCTTTTACACGTGATGCAATATCAGACATATAAGAAGTTTTAATGTTAGTTGGGGGCAAAAATAAGAAAACTTTGGCTCTATCAACTCAATCCGAATAAAATCTTAGCTTTCTTGTAAAATTACCCCGCTTTCTATTCTTATACCCATTTGAGAATCCGTAAGTTTGCATTGCGATTCACAACGATGGTCAAACATCATAAAATTTTGATTTTTGCCTCTGGATCGGGAACAAATGCCGAGCAAATTATTCGTCACTTTTCGCCCAATTCCAGTGTAGAAGTCTTGGGAGTCTATTCCAACAATCCCTCTGCCTTTGTTTTAGAACGTGCGAAGCAATTGGGCGTTTCAACCCATGTTTTTAATCGTGAAGAGTTTAACAATCCAGAACGTTTGTTGAAAAACTTGCAAGCCCAATCACCAGACCTTATTGTCCTTGCTGGCTTTTTATGGAAAGTCCCCTCGCATATTATTGATGCCTTCCCCAACAAAATCATCAATATTCACCCCGCTTTATTGCCCAAATTTGGCGGCAAAGGGATGTATGGCCACCATGTTCATCAAGCGGTGATTGACGCAAAAGAAACAGAAAGCGGAATAAGCATTCACTATGTCAACAGTCAGTATGACGAGGGGGCGATTATTTTCCAAGCCAAAACTCCGATAGATCCAGACGATACCCCAGAGAGCGTGGCACAAAAAATTCACAAGTTAGAACACAGACATTTTTCGGAAGAAATTGAAAAACTACTTCTTCCATCTGGCAAACAAGTCAATCTTTACACCGATGGCGCAGCAAGTGGTAACCCAGGACCTGGGGGTTATGGCCTGATCTTAGAATGGGAGGGGACACCTTATCAGAAGACATATTCTCAGGGCTTTATTCACACAACCAATAATAGAATGGAGCTTAGAGCCGTCATTAAAGGCCTGCAAATGCTTAAAAAATCCCCCCTAGACGTTGTTGTGTACACAGACTCGAAGTACGTCAGTGAGGCGGTTGATAAAAAATGGGTATTTGGTTGGGAGAAAAAAGGGTTCAAAAACAAAAAAAACGCAGATCTTTGGATTGAATTTTTGGAAGTATTTCGAAAACACAACGTGAAAATGGAATGGATTAAGGGGCACAATCAACATCCACAAAACGAATATTGTGATAAGTTGGCAGTAAAGGCATCAAAACAAACCGATAGTCACATAGAAGATATCGGATACCAAAATATATAATAGAAAATGGCAGACAACAAAGTGTTAATTGTAGGAACCATGGCTTTTGATGAAGTCGAAACCCCAACAGGATCAAGCGGAAAAATCATAGCTGGCTCAGCGACATACATTTCGCTAGCAACATCTTTTTTTGATGTGGAAAGTGCCATTGTTTCGATAGTAGGGCGAGATTTTCCCCAAGACTATCTCAAGGAACTAAGCAAAAGAAACATCAATTTAGAAGGGGTTGAGATCGACAATTCGGGAGACACCTTTTATTGGAAAGGACGCTATCACAAAAACTTGAATCGACGTGATACATTGGTCACCGACCTGAACACACTTGCCAATTTCAATCCGATTGTTCCTGATAACTTTAAAGATGCCGAGGTTGTGTTGCTAGGCAACTTGCACCCACGCATTCAATTGTCGGTTCTTGACCAAATCAACTCCGACAAAACAACAATTATTCTCGATACCATGAACTACTGGATTGAGGGAACTTGGGACGAGCTGGTTCAGGTTGTTGCGAAAACAGACGTCATTACCATTAATGACGAGGAGGCACTTCAAATGACAAACGCAACTAACGTGTTGTCAGCAGCAAAGAAAATTAGCGATATGGGACCGAGCTATGTAATCATTAAAAAGGGTGAACATGGCGCATTGCTGTACCACAAGGAGCACACTTTTTTAGCTCCAGCGGCAGTTTTAGACAATGTTATTGACCCAACAGGAGCAGGAGACTCTTTTGCTGGCGGTTTGGCAGGGTTTTTAGCTAGTCAGCCAAAGCTTGACTTTGAAACGATGAAAACAGCAATGGTATATGGCTCATCTGTCGCTTCCTTTTGTGTAACAGACTTTGGGACAAAATCGATTGTAAACACAACTCATTCACAAATCAAAGCCCGAGTTGAGCACCTAAAGACACTCGTTCATTTTGAAACCCTTTGAAATAAAAACTAAAATGAAGACAAAACAAGGCAAACAAATTTTTTATTTTTACCACAATGAGTGATTCGATCAAACACGAATGTGGCATAGCACTTCTTCGGCTATTAAAACCACTGAAATATTATCAGGAGAAATACGGTAGTTTATTTTTTGGGATTTACAAAATGTATTTGATGCTCGAAAAGCAACACAATCGCGGTCAAGACGGTGCGGGCTTTGCGAGTATTAAATTCGACATGAACCCTGGAGACAGTTTTATGAGCCGTGTACGATCTTCTGAAAACCAACCCATTCAAGATATTTTTTCAACAATAAACAGTGACCTGAACGAGGTGTTTCAAGAACTGGGGAAAAACAATTTGACCGACCTTGAAATCAAACAAGCATACCCTTATTTGGGCGAATTGATGATGGGTCATTTGCGGTATGGAACATTTGGAAACAACGGAATTGGCAGTGTACACCCATTTTTACGTCAAAACAATTGGATGCACCGAAACCTAGTGCTGGCGGGAAACTTCAACTTGACCAATGTCAACGAGCTTTTTGTTAACTTGGTTACCCTTGGGCAGCATCCAAAGGTAAAAGCAGACACCGTTACGGTGATGGAAAAAATCGGACATTTTTTAGACGACGAAGTCACCAAAGAGTACAAAAAACTAAAAAAAGAAGGATACTCCAAGCAAGACGCTTCACCAATTATTGCAGAAAATCTCAAGGTTGCAAAAATCCTTAAAAAAGCTACCAAAAATTTTGACGGGGGCTATGTGATTAGTGGGATGCTTGGGCATGGGGATGCATTTTTGATGCGCGATCCAAACGGGATCCGACCTGCGTATTACTTTCAGAATGATGAATTTGTTGTTGCGGCGTCCGAACGACCTGCGATTCAAACTGTTTTCAATGTTCCATTTGAAGATATTAAAGAAGTATTGCCCGGCCATTCCCTCATTATCAAGAAAAGCGGTAAAACCTCAATGAAAGAAATTTTACCAGCTCGAGAACTAAAGGCTTGTTCTTTTGAGCGGATATATTTTTCGAGAGGAAATGATGCAGAGATTTACAAGGAAAGAAAAGCGCTGGGGAGACATCTTTTTCCCAAAGTGCAAAATGCGATTAATGACGATTTTAAAAACACGGTGTTTTCGTACATTCCAAATACCGCAGAAACTGCTTTTTATGGTCTCGTTGAGTCGGTACAAGCTCATTTAAAAAAACAAGCCCTAGACACCTTACAATCAAAAAACAACCCCACAGATGCAGATTTAGAAAAGATACTAAATTGTAGCCCTCGAACGGAAAAAGTGATTCTGAAAGATGTAAAACTTCGAACATTTATTACTGAGGACAGTAGCCGAGACGACTTGGTTGCCCATGTTTATGACATCACCTATAAAACAGTAAAGCCTACAGACAATTTGATTGTTATTGATGACAGCATTGTCAGGGGGACAACACTAAAGAAAAGCATCTTAAAAATCCTTGACAGATTGTCTCCAAAAAAGATTGTGGTGGTCTCAAGTGCACCGCAAATTCGTTATCCAGACTGTTATGGAATCGATATGGCTCGTCTTGAAGATCTTATTGCTTTTCAGGCCATGCTTGCCTTGTTGAAAGACAATGATAAAGAGTCGATGTTGGAAACGGTCTATAAGGCCGCCAAAGCGGAAATGAAAAAACCAGACGTTGAGGCAACAAACGTCGTCAATGCATTATACGAGGCATTTTCAACTGATCAGCTATCCAAAAAAATAGCCGAGCTTGTTAAGGAAGATGGGATTCGGAGTGAAGTTGACGTGATTTTTCAAGATGTTGAGAAGCTGCACCAAGCGTGTCCAAAAAATTTAGGGGATTGGTATTTTACGGGGAATTATCCAACGCCAGGCGGCAATCGTGTTGCAAATCAAGCATTTATCAATTTTATGGAAGGCAACAAGGAGCGTGCATATTAGAAAAAAACAGAAAAAGTTTTAAATTTTTTCGAGAAAAGCGCTTTGGTTTCCAAAAAAGATGTATTTTAGCAGAGCCATAACATAAGTAGGTTAAGTTCATGGTAAGATTTGGGGCAAAAAAGGAGGAGTCTTTCCTCCTTTTTTATTTTATAATAATTTGGAGCTTTTAGCTCCTTTTTAGTACGCCAAAAATTTATTCTCAGAAAGCTTTTCTTTTCAAAAAAATAGTGTACTTTAGCAGAGCCATAACATAAGTAGGGTAAGTTCATGGTAAGATTTGGGGCAAAAAAGGAGGAGTCTTTCCTCCTTTTTTATTTTACAAAAAAAGGAGCGAAAAGCTCCTTTAGTTTTTTATCAATAGTTGTTATGATTATTTATTTGGCTGCCTCAAAATGATTTGCAACCACTCCCCAATCAATGACATTAAAAAAAGCATCTATATAGTCGGGTCTGCGGTTTTGATAGTTGAGATAGTAGGCGTGTTCCCAAACATCAAGGCCTAGGATCGGCACTCCATCACACGCAACACTAGGCATAAGAGGGTTGTCCTGATTCGCGGTTGAGCAAACCTCTAAACGCCCACCCTTATGAACACACAACCAAGCCCATCCAGAACCAAATTGTGTTGCAGCAGCGGCGCTAAAAGCAGTTTTAAACTCATCAAAGGAACCAAACGAATTGTGAATTGCATCCGCTAAATCACCCGAAAGAGCTTTTGGGCTTGGGCTCATCACGTTCCAAAACAGACAATGATTATAAAACCCACCACCATTGTTACGAACAGCACCATTGCTCATATCTAGGTTTTGAAGGATATCCTCAATAGACTGCCCCTCAAGGGGTGTGCCAGCAATAGCTGCATTTAGTTTGGCAGTATAGCCAGCATGATGCTTGGTGTGGTGAATCTCCATGGTTCGCGCATCGATGTGCGGCTCCAAGGAGTCATAAGAATATGAAAGTTGAGGAAGTTCGAAAGACATAATTTTTTATTTGTGATGAACAACAAATTTATGTAATATTAAACAATTGACAAGATGACAAAAACACATTGAAACAAAATCCGAACTCATCCTTTCTTATCTATGATGCCTCTGCAGGTTCAGGAAAGACCTATGCCCTTGTGCGATATTATTTACAGGCGGTTTTAAAAACAGACAATCCAGAACAATACCAGTCGATTTTAGCCATAACCTTCACAAACAAAGCGGCGCAAGAAATGAAGACGCGCGTTTTGACGCAGTTGGAAGAATTTTCGTCTGCGCAGATTCTACTCGAGCCAACAGAACTCTTTTTAGAAATTGTTGCGTTATGTGGAACAACTAAGCAAACGATACAACAACGCGCGGCGAAAACCCTATCCCACCTTCTTCAGCATTACGGTCACTTTTCGATTACGACCATTGACAGCTTGACCCATCAAATTGTGCGCACATTTTCTAGGGACTTAGGGCTGAGCTCGACCTTTGAATTGATGTTGGAAACAGACCAATTTCTAGAGCAAGCCGTAGATTTTTTAATAGAACAAACGGGTGAAAACAAGCAGCAAACAAAAATCCTGACCGATTTTGTCATTCAAAAAGCCAAAGACAACCGGTCGTGGGATATTTCATATGACTTGAACAATATCGCATCGCTGGCTTATAATGAAAATTATTATCAGCAGCTTCGTCAAATGAGTGACAAAACGTGGACAGACTTTCTGCAATTACAAAAACAACTACAAACCCTTAAAGCAAATGGTGTTGAAGCCATTAACAAAGTATCAAAATCATTACACGAAAAGGTCGTCAACTTAAACATTGACGAGGCATCTTTTTCTCACAGAGAACTTCTCAATCAATTGGAGAAAGGACAGTCTGAAAACCCAAGCTCGATTCCAAGCAATCGATTGCTGAGTCAAAATGAAAACCAACAACTGTTAAAAAAGTCTGCTAGCCAATACGAACAAGACGCCTTGAATCGTTTGCAAAACGACATCGATGAGTGGATTGATGAGGTTGCTCACCAGCGAAAGAAACAAACCCTTCTTAACCTTATCGAGAGACAACGCGTTCCGTTTTCTACTCTTCATGCGATTTATCTAACTACACAAGAGCTACAAGATAAACAAGACATAAGATTGTTAAGTGGTTTTAATCCCCTGTTATTTGAAACAATAAACGGGATGCCAACGCCATTTATTTACGAGCGCCTTGGGGTTAAATACACAAATTTTTATATCGATGAGTTTCAAGACACTTCGGTTTTACAATGGAAAAATCTCATTCCACTATTGGAAAATGCCACGGCAAGCACAGACAGCACGATACTTTTGGTTGGCGATGCCAAACAATCGATATACCGCTGGCGAGGAGGCTACCCCGAGCAGTTTATGCGACTTGCCAAAGGTGAAACACCCTTTTCCATTTCACCAGAAGTCATTAAGCTACCGAGAAACTACAGAAGCCAAGATACAATTGTAAAGACCAATAACAGTTTTTTTAAACAAGCGGCGGCAAAATTAAAAACACCAGATTATCAAAACTTATTTATAGAGGGAGCGAATCAGGAAACCAATGACAAACCAGGAGGGGCAGTGACCTTTACATTTGTTGAGGGAAACACACTGGCCGAGCGCGAACCAAATTATCTCGAAGCCGTACACCACCAAATTATCGACTGCGAAAGCCGTGATTACAAGCGCAACGAAATTTGCGTTTTGGTGCGCAAGCGTAATCAAGGGGTTTTGGTTACCGAATATTTAGCGCAGCAAAAGATTGATGTTATCTCTGCAGAAACCCTACTTCTTTCCCAAAGCACAACGGTCAATGTGTTGTTGAGCTGGATCCGATTGCGATCAAACCCAACGGATGAAGTGTCTCGTAAAGGGATTTTAGATTATTTTCGGAATGATGATCAAGACCCTTTTGACTGGGATCGATCAGGACTAAAAAAACCGATTAAGGATTTCGTCGATCAAATCAACAACGACAAACACGCGTTTTCTTATAAACGATTCGCTAAAGCAAACCTCTATGAAGCGGTAGAATACACGATCGAAGCATTTGGAATGACAGCAAACCTTTGTCCATACCTTTCTGGGTTTTTAGAGGAAATCATAGAATATACAAGGAGAAAAGCCAGTAGCGACAATGGGTTTTTATCACATTGGGAAGAAGTGAAAGACCGTCGCTCGATCCGTTTAACTTCAAAAAACAATGCGGTTCAAGTGATGACGATTCACAAAGCCAAAGGCCTTGAGTTTCCAGTAGTGATTTTTCCTTTTGCCGAAACAAAAATTTACTCTACCCAGCCCACAACACACTGGCTTGATGTGTCACAGAGTGAGTTTGCGGGCTTTTCTTCTCTACTAGTCGGGTTGAACAAGGACTTTTCAGAAACCAGTGATGAAAATCAAGCGATCTACGAGGCAGCAAGAGAAACGCAAGCTTTGGATGCGCTCAACACCCTTTATGTTGCCATGACTCGTCCCGAAAAGGAGTTGCATATTGTTAGTTATGACCCAAAAAAAATATCGAATACGTATGCAGATTTATTTATAGAATTTGTCAACACAAACGATTTACCAAAGTTGGGCGATCATCAATACATAAGCGGTGACCTTTCCATAAACAAAACCAGTTCACCACCAGATCAACTTACAAAAACAGCAAAATGGATTGTAAATCCAAATGTTGATGCCACATTCCGAAAAAGCAATTCGTTTGGAAGCCAAGACAAAAACAATGCGGTTGATTTTGGCTATGTGTTTCATGAAATCATGGCTCGTATTTATGTGAAAACAGATGTTGAAGAGGCGGTACAATTTGCTTATAGTCAAGGACAAATAGGAATAGATCAGCTTGACCAGCTTCAAAATGTAATTGACGAACTTGTTCACCACAAGGAATTGGAAAACTTTTTTAATTCCAACAACGCCCAATACAACGAAAGAACCCTTTTACGCCCTGACGGCTCGCCATTGCGACCTGATTGCTTTGTAGTGCTTCCCAACAAAGCAGTTGCTGTTCTAGATTATAAGACGGGCAAACCTAGGCCAGAACACAAAGATCAACTCCTCGAATACGCTTCTTTTTTTGAAAAATTAGGACATCAAATCACTCAAAAAACAATCGTTTATGTGGGTCAAAAAGTCTCATTAGAACATATTTACTAGTTTTGCAACGAAACCAATCAAAGAAAAGAATGAAAAAAAGAATATTATTTACTCTGCTTTTGGGATCTCATATCTTGTTCTTGCAGGCACAAACCGCTGTTAACCCTTGGCAAATCACACTTGGGGCAAACGCAGTAGAGTTCTACGAAAGAGGAGGTATGCAATACCAAACGGGAAACGATGGGATTCAGTTTGACAATAAAATCAATTATTCAAAATACCTATCCTATTTGGAGGTTTCTCGATACCTTGGCAAGGGAGTATCATTAAACGTTGGAGGGTCTCTTAACCAAGTTGATAGAATTACATCAAATCCATCGGAGAATCCAGACTTATATTTTAGTGTTGATGGCGAGTTTACGCTTTCATCGACGGCCTTTTTAGACACAGGGAATTTAAACCCCACTTTAAGTCTAGGAGCGGGATATACAAACATCAATGACTTTGACCACATCACGACCAACTTAGGATTGGGATTGACCTACATGTTTGATCAAAGTTTCGGGTTGACACTTAAGGCCAAAAGAAAAACATTTTCGAGGAATGTTAGCGATATAATTGGAGACAAAACTGATAACGGCGATTATGTGAATCAATTTCTATTTGGTTTTAGCTATGCTTTTGGAAACGGTGACACTGATAAAGATGGAGTAAAGGATGATGTAGATGCATGTGTAAACACTCCTGGTCTTCCAGAGCTAAATGGATGTCCAGATGACGACGGAGATGGGGTTCGCAATAGCGAAGATGACTGTCCAGACGTTTCTGGCTTAGCAGCTTTGGCAGGTTGTCCAGACATGGACGGGGATATGGTTGCTGACAAATATGACTCCTGTCCAGAAATACCAGGAATACCAGCGTTGGATGGTTGTCCTGATGCAGATGAAGACGGGGTTGCTGATAATGATGACAATTGTCCAGAGGAATTTGGTCCTGTCGAAAACAACGGTTGCCCATGGTCAGACCGAGATGGCGACGGGGTCTTTGATAAAGACGACAACTGTCCTGACGTTCCAGGTACCGCCACAAACGCAGGTTGCCCAGAGTATCCAATTGAAGGGCTTGAGGAATTGTCCGTTAAGTTTGGATCAGACTCATTTGAGATTGATGCCACTTTTGAAGAGCAACTAGCCGAAGCATTCCGCATTATTGAAGCGAACAGTACGGCAAAAATCATAATCGAGGGACATGCGGATTCTACAGGAAACGACCAGATTAATCTTCCACTTTCAGAACTCAGAGCGAGTCAAGTTTTAGATTATCTTATTCAAGCGGGAATCAGCCCAGATCGGTTAAGCATTGTCGGTTACGGTTCGTCTCAACCACTAGGGGACAACAATACTGCTGATGGACGTGCGCAAAACCGCCGAGTAGATTTTGCGGTGGAGTAGAAGAAACTACAATCGAAACAACACAAAAAAACGCAGTGAAAACTCACTGCGTTTTTTTATTTTTATGCTACCATGAACAATAGTTTTCTTCGTGAAGTAGTGAGCTCACTTTCCAACCCAAACTGGAAGGAATTGTGCTTCATTGTGCCCAACAAGCGGTCAGCCCTACATTTAACCCAAGCGATTACCGCTCAGCTTGAGAGCGCAACGATTGCCCCTGAAATTATAGATATTGATTCATTCATTCGCAACCTCTCTAGACTTGAGTCCCCACCAAAAATGGAACAATTGTTTGCGTTATACAATAGTTACTGTCAAGTCGTTGAAAGCAAAGAAGAGGACGATTTTATTACTTTTTTGGGGTGGGGTGATACCTTGTTGGGTGACTTGGACGCGATAGACAGGAATCTTTTACAGCGCAAAGAGGTGTTTAGTTTGCTAGCTGGAATGCAAGAGATCAAAGCATGGGGTTCGGATGATAACGCATTTGTTCAGCGTTATCTAAGCTTTTGGAAAGCATTACCAAAAATGTATGATTTGTTTTCTTCCGCTCTTTTGGAAAAAGGACATGGAACTACAGGAATGCTTTGTCGTGAAGCGGTTCGCAATTTGGAGGTTTTTTTAGAAGCCCAACCAAAGACCAGCTTTATCATTTGTGGGTTTAATGCACTAACCGAAAGTGAGTCGACCTTATTTCAATCTATTTTGGCACAAAACCGCGGAAAAATTTACTGGGACGCAGACACCTATTTTTTGCAAAACCCACAAGAACAATCGGGGCAATACCTGAGCAGTTACAAAAATTGGCCTTACTATGAAAACCAACCCTTTTTGGGGAGTCACAACACGTTTTTAAATCAAAAAGAGATTGAGGTTATCGAAACCTCAGGACGGATTGCGCAAGCAAAACAGGTGGGGAGTATTCTTAAGGACCTTTCGACAACAAAGCTTGGTTGGGAACGCGTAGCGGTTGTTTTGCCTGATGAATCCTTGCTCAATCCCATTCTTCACGCCCTACCACCCGAGGTAAACAAACTTAATATCACCATGGGGCAGCCCCTGCAACAGCAGGCCATTTCGGTTATGATCGAGGCGCTATTTGACTTGCACATGAATCAAACCACAAAAGGATTTTACTACAAATCAGTCGTGCAAATTTTGACCCATGAATCGATTCGAACATACTGTTTAAAAAACAAACTAGAAGACCCCAAAGAGTTTGCCCAATCAATAATCTCAGGAAACCAACGGTTTTTGACTGTAAACTTCCTGAAGAAGGCAAACCTATTCAAAGACCTTGGCTTTCTGTTTTCCTCTTGGAACAATCCCATAGAGGCTGTTCAATCGATATGTAAATTGCTTCAACTGCTGCTGACGACAACTGACCACGATGACAACCAACAACTGGAGTCAATCCATTTGTTTTTAACCCTCTTTCATCAACTGGATCTTCAGCTGCGTACGCATCCTTTTATCAAGCAAATCAGCGAATTGCTTGCGATATACAACGCACAAATCGGAACCCATAAATTGTCATACTCAGGCGAGCCACTAGAAGGGTTACAAATTATGGGAATGCTAGAAACAAGGCTGTTGGATTTTGATACGGTGATTCTCACACAAGCCAATGAGGGGATTTTACCAGCAAAGTCTATCGATGATTCGTGGATACCTTATGACATGAAAAAGCAGTTTGGGCTTCCAACTCGAGATGAGAAAAACGCCATTTTTTCATACCATTTTTATCGATTGATGTATCGTGCCAAAAAAATTTATATACTTTATGATGGACAAGGTGACGGGCTTGGCGGAGGCGAGATGAGCCGTTTTGTTCGCCAATGGGCAACCCGGTTGCCAGAAAATCACAGCATGCGATTTTTCAACCAAAGTGTGACATTAAATACGGTGACCAGACAACGGCTTGAAATTCCCAAAACACCCAGTCTTCTCAAGCGCTTACAGGAAATGGCAAAGAAAGGACTGTCCGCTACAGCATTGTCGAATTATATTGCCGATCCAATCCGATTTTACAACAATTATGTTCTTCGCATTTCGGAGAACGAAGAATTGGAGGAGTCGATTGCTTATCAGACTCTTGGAACGGTTATTCACAACTCCTTGGAGGAATTGTACATGCCTTATGTTGCGAAACAATTGACGGTTCAGAATATTGAAAAGATGAAAGACACCCATAAGCAAACCCTTCAAAAACACTTCGAAGATGAATTGGGTAAATCGAGCCATACGACAGGAAAAAACCTGTTGTTGTTTACGGCAGCAGCGCATAGCATCAGACGTGTTTTAGAGGCCGACAAAAAAGACATTTTGGCGGGATCATCCATTGAGGTGTTGGGACTCGAAGAATACCGTAAAGTCACACGCACTTATGCAGGCTTAGAACATCCCATTACATTTCATGGCGTTATTGACCGCATTGACCGCAAGGATGGGGTTTTGCGGATTTTGGATTATAAAACAGGCCAAACCAGCTCAAAAGAATTGCGTCCAAGTGAAGTATCAGACTGCTTATCCGACTCTGTTTATGGCAAGTCTTTTCAAGTGTTGTTTTACAGCATGCTTTGGGCAGAAGACGACCCAAACAGTCCGTTTTACGCAGGGGTAATTTCGGTAAAAAATATGAGTAGCGGAATCATATTTCTTGGGTTTGGGACAGGTAGAACAAAGCGAACCGAACTAGTAACAGAAGATCTAGAAAACTTTGAAAAAGAACTTGAAAAACTTGCAATCGAAATCTACACGCCAGATATTGCTTTTACAGAGGCGATCTAGTTGGAACTTTTTCGAATCACCCCAATCCCATAATAGAGGTACGAAAACGATTGTACCCCCAAAAACAGCCAAAGCACAGGTAAAAGAGACGGCAGGTTTTCCATCACTTGATCAAATGCTTTGAGCTCATCCTCGGTCAGATCGTTGATGGCAGGATTATCCGCCAAAGCAGACTCAATGAGTGCGGGGTCAATACTGGCATACATCAACCAAAACACAAAAACCAATACAGCAACAAGCCCAGCAAAAGCGGCATAAACGACCACCACATAAGACATCACCTGATCAAAGCCCCCAATTTCTACACTGGCGAGCAGTTTTTTTCGGGTAGACCACAACCAAAACGGCACCAAGCCAGCGAGGAGAGTTAAGAAAACCCCACCGCTTATTATATATTGGATCAGCTGAAAGGCCGATAGGGTTAAGGCGGTGTAAAAAATGATGTTTTGCTTTTGACTAAAGGACATAAAAACAAGAGTTTAGCGAATTGTAAAAATATGAAAAACTGCTGGGTTTTGGTTGGAAACAAAACACCAAATACAGTATCTTTGTAGCATGGGAGTTGGAGGAGTCTTTTTAGCGAGTATTGCACTTTGTATCGCAGTGGCAATTGTAGCAGAAATTGTTGAGCGCATCAAATAGATGGCAATCTAATTGGAGTAGTTTCACGGAGCTGCCAAATTATCAATTACGCTACATTATTGAATTCCAGAAGGCACACAACGCTTTTGTAGCCCAGTTCTTCTACTTTTTTTGAAACGTTAAAAAAGACTTAATTATTTTCAGAAATTTCTCGTTCAAGAAAAATTTATAATACATTGTACCAACTAAATCTTTGTACAATGAAAAATATCAATGAAAACTGGTTTATTATCACGCTAACGGCGGTTGTCTTTGGGCTGATTGGTTATTTGTTTGGAAAACAATGTCAGAAAAATCAATGTCCAATGATGGCAAAAGGGATGCATAAAACGCATACAATGCACATGGAAAAGATGGATGGCGACAAGGTGTATGTGTGGAAATCAGACGAAATGATAGATCATGAAAACTTGGAAATTTCGATTGATACGCTTTCGGGATCAAAGCAGGTTAAAGTCATCGTGAAGAAAGAAAAGGAAGAGTAAAGGTTCTTTATACCTGCCCGAAGGGTCAGTAAAGAGCCATATTCCGATGTTTTTGTAACTTTAAACAAATCAAAAGTTATGGAACATATTTCACTATTCTTTCAAATTGTTGTTGCGGTTTCTGTTCTGATTGTTTGGGTGTTTCGCTATCACAATGTGATTGCGGAGTTTGAGCAGTTTGGATTTTCGGATGTTTTTAGAAACTTTGTGGGCGCATCAAAAATAGCCATTTCAACACTATTGTTGACAGGAATTTGGCATGCGGAGTTAACTCCTTATGCAGCAATTGGCATGGCAGCTTTTATGTTGGCGGCACAGCTGTCTCATCTACGAGTCAAAAACCCGTTTTTACAACGCCTACCGTCTTTGGTGTTTTTACTGATGTCGGTTTTTGTTGCGTTATTCCATTACGGGGTGATTTAGGATGGATTATTTTTTAACCATTGTTTTGTTTACAGGCACCTCTTTTGTGGCGTATGGGATCAACTCTTTTATTTCAAAGCGTATGAAAAAAGAGTTTAAAAGGTGGGGCTTAGAGAGCAAACGAAAAACCATTGCTTGCTGTCAGCTCGTTGGTGGGGCTGGCTTGCTTTTTGGGTTAGAATGGAACACGATCCTGATTCTCTCTTCGGCTTTTTTGGGAGTGATGATGTTGGTGGCGATAGGGGTTCGAATCAAAGTAAAAGACGACATTTCAGACATCTTGCCTGCATTTGCCTATTTGGTACTTAGTGCTTTGATACTTTATGAAGCGAGTGGGCTTTTTAACCCCCCTATAATTTTTCCTTAAATTAGAAGCACTAAAAACAATACGATGAAGAAACTATTACTATTATTTATTATTGTTGGGTGCTCAACACCAACATCCACTCCTACAGTAATCGGTTACGAAAATGATAACGGAACCACTTTAGAAATCACAAGCGGAAATGTAAGCTCAACAGAAGTTGTAAAAGCATATGTTGATGCATATAACGCCAAAGACTTACTGGCGGTATACAATTTAGAACACGATGACGTTATCCTTTATGCACCAAGCGGAATGACGGTCAAAGGTCGGAAACAACATTTGGAGTTAGGGGAGCAGTTTCTTGAAGCAAACCCTGTTGCAAATTGGGAAATCGTTTGGTCTATGTCAGCGGATGTGAAATATGAGGACAAGCCTAATGAAAATTGGGTTACATCAGGCTTATTGGTTACATATGGAAAAGACGAAGAGTCAATATTATCGGTTAGCCGTGTAGTTGACTTGATGATTGTTAATGGAAAAGTTAAAAAAGGCTATATCTATCAACGAGAATTTTCAGAGTCTGAAAAATCTAATATAGAATAATCAAATTAATGCCACTTAAAACAATAATTATATGTCAAGCAAGTTTTTCGGAAATAGTAAAGAAAAAAATTCCCACATCAAAAAAGGCGGCAAACACAAGATGGCCAGCCAAAATAATAAACAAAAATCTTCGGGAGTTCGAAAAGTAGGAAGGGGTAGCTAAGCTTTATCTCATCCACATAAATTTAATTCCCAAAAAAAATATTAATGAGTTGGCATACGAATTCACTAAAAAATGGTGTTTTCTTAGGCGCTAACTGGGAATATTTGTGGAATAATTGATTCTTGACAAAGTTTTTTCAATCTGTCTAATCACAAGTTACCATATCGTTGCCAAAATACGTTTATAAAGCACTATTTTTGCATTTGAGTTACACTCAGGTCCTATAGCTCAGTTGGTTAGAGTAGCTGACTCATAATCAGTTGGTCTTTACAGAACACAAAAGAGTATATCCATGATGGTCAATTAGTTAAAGTGATTAAATAAATCATGAATAACTAAAGTGCCATATAAATGCCAAAATATAGTCTGTCCTACCCCAATGTTCGTAAACACTCAAACGGTAAATACTTCATAGACTTCTTCCTTAACAACAAGCGTTATAGGTTGTTTAATGGTAAGCGCATAGGCTCATCACTTGCACCTAACTCATACCCATCAAAACTAAGACACTCAAAGACTGCATTGCTTGCTAAAGAGGTGTATGATTATTTAGTTAGTAATGATTACTCTTTTGAAAAGCCACTTAAGGGTGTTGAGCTGTTCGATAGTCTTATTGAATCCAAGCTCAGTGAACCATTATCTGTTATGTATAGAAAGACACTTATGTGTATTGCATCGCTTCTTAGGCAGGAACTAATTTTGAAAGGTAGCATAAGCAAGCAGTTCTTAAATAGCATCCCACTTAAGTACAATAATAACACCTCTTACAACACAACAAGAAGACACCTAAATGTGCTTGTAAACTACCTACACAACAATGGATTTACTATTGAGAAATCAACGCTTAAAACACGTAAACAAGAAGAGGTATTGCACAAGCCCATAAGCGACTTAAAAGACCTCTTGGAACGCATTAAAACACACAACAATAACCTGTATATATGTGCTTTACTAACCTATGGATGCTTACTTAGACCACACCATGAAATAAGGTTGCTTAGTTGGGGTGATTTTAGTGATGATTTATCGTATATCACACTATCAGGAAGCCGAGTTAAGTCAAAGCGTAATCGTGTCGTTCCTGTGCCTGAATATGTACGTAAAGAGCTTAGTGTTGGGGATAGAAACAACAACATATTTTCGGGGGATATTAAGCCATATAACAGAAGCTATTTTAATGGGGTTTGGAAGCG
>CAXRDL010000017.1:0-10543 GCA_964229535.1 Flavobacteriaceae bacterium
TGAGAAATGTATGGCATTGCCTCCTCCGTAGAGCACGCAAGGAACCTTCTCAGCATTACGTAGAGCTTTGGTCGATGCCTTGCCCACGCTTTCTCTTTTAGATCCTTTGATCGTAATTGACTTCATAGTTTATATTTAAAACGGATTACATAATAAATTTTTTCGCAATCGATTTGTTGTGATGAACGTTGTGCATCACATGTGCGAAAAGCTCAGCGCAACTGAGCACTTTCACTTTTTTAGATTCTTTTCTCAGCGGAATGGTGTCCGTTGTTATAAGTTCGGCTAGTGCAGATTGTTCGATTCTCTCATAGGCCTCTCCAGAGAGGAGGGGGTGTGTACATACGGCTCGAACACTGCGTGCTCCACGCTCGATCATCATATCTGCTGCCTTGGTTAGCGTTCCTGCAGTATCGACCATATCGTCGACAAGGACTACGTTTTTCCCATTGACATCTCCAATGACCTCCATGTGAGAAATTACATTTGCCTTTTTGCGTTGTTTGTAACAAATCACAACATCACTTTCCAAAAATTTTGCATAGGCATAAGCACGCTTAGCACCACCCATATCTGGAGAAGCAATGGTAAGGTTATCAATGTTAAGGGATTTGATGTGAGGTAAAAACAAAGAGGAGGCAAATAAATGATCTACGGGCTTTTCAAAAAACCCTTGAATTTGATCAGCGTGGAGATCCATGGTGATGATCCGTGTTGCCCCTGCAGACTCTAACAATTTAGCAATGAGCTTAGCGCCAATAGGCACTCTGGGCTTGTCTTTACGATCTTGCCTAGCCCAGCCAAAATAAGGCATTACAGCCGTAATATGTCTTGCAGAAGCACGCTTGGCAGCGTCGAGCATCAATAACATTTCCATTAAGTTCTCTGCACGCGGGTGTGTGGAGCCAATGATAAAAATACGACTACCACGTATGGACTCTTCAAACGAAGGCTGGAATTCTCCATCGCTGTAACGAGAGAAAATCACATTGCCCAGTTTGGCACCAAATTGATCGGCGATACGCTCGGCAAGGTCCATGCTTTGGGTACACCCAAATATTTTTGCTTCTATTTTTACTTTGGCCATTTTGGCGAATCCGTTTTTTTACAGGGGTGCAAATGTATGATTTTTTTGTGTGCTTGTATAAATTCTAGCTCAATTTTTGTTTTTGAGGGGGCAAATAAATTCCTACATTTGCCGTCGCGAATTGCCTTGGTGGCGGAACTGGTAGACGCGCTGGATTCAAAATCCAGTTTCTTCGGAAGTGTGGGTTCGATTCCCACCCAAGGTACACGATAAACCCTCAACAAATAGGTGTTGGGGGTTTTTTTGATGAAATCAATGTATTATATGGGTTCTAAACGCAACACATTTTCACCACTTGTTCAATCCAAAATTTTTAAGATATTTATGATTATTATTACACTGAAATTCCATATTAGTAAATTATGGCTCACTTAACGCACACGAAAGATTCTCTTGCCCAGTTGATTTCATCGCGACTCAAGCAGCAACACCAACAAGCAAAAGATCAATACGACTCCACTAAAAACAGTATTGGCTATTTTTTTATTGAAGACCTTCTTCCAGTTGATATCGCCAAAGAGATTCATCGTGCTTTTCCACGACCAGAGGAGATGAACCTCAACAAAAGTTTACGAGAACACAAACATATCGCGGCACAAATGGATCAGTATCATCCATTGTTGGAGCAAGCCATATATGCCTTTCAGGATGCTGAGGTTGTTTCACTTATCCAGTCCATTTGTGGGATTGGCAAGCTTGAACCAGATACGCACCTTTATGCAGGTGGGATTTCAACAATGAAAAAAGGTCAATTTTTAAATCCGCATCTCGACAACTCTCATGATAAAGACCGAAATCGTTGGCGGGTTTTAAATTTGCTGTACTATGTGAATCCAAACTGGGAAAATGACTTTGGTGGCGATTTAGAACTCTGGCCAGATGGGGTAAAAGGAGAGTCAATTGCCATTCCATCATCATTTAACCGCCTTGTTGTGATGGCGACTCATCAGGGCTCATGGCATGCCGTTCGCCCTGTTCAAGTAGATGAATCCAGAAACTGTGTGTCCAATTATTATTTCTCCCCTGATCCACTTCGTGAATCCGATCGATTCCATGTGACCACTTTTCGGGGCTGGCCACACCAACGACTAAAAAATGGAATCTTAAAAATCGATTCAACACTGCGTATGGGATTGCGAAAACTATTTAGAAAAGGAGTAAGAGAAAACCCGCATGTGTACAAAAAGAATGAGGAATAAAACCCTTATTCAAACCCAATTTTTACCGAAAAAAGTAGTTGCCTCCCTGCGGCAGGTTCGTAAAATCGACTCCCAAACGCATTGATTCGGACATTGTCAAAATACCTCGTATTTGTCAGATTAAAAACAGAGCACCCAAGCGTAATGGGGGTAGATTTGAGACCAAATTGTTTTTGGATTTCCAAATTGGCAAGACCGTAATGGTCAATACGAACGGCATTGGCATTATCTGCAAAATAATCACCGATAAAACGACCATCAATGGAGAATTTCCAATTATTGTTGCTGTATGTCCAGCGGAGATTGGCGGTAGTGGTGGGCACCCCAGGTAGATTTTTTTGAGTTCCTTCTTCAGAAAATTGATAGGAAGCAAAAGATATTTTACCTTGTAGCATATGATCTTTAAATGCTATCAACGACGCATCAACCTCGATTCCATAGCGCGTGGACTCTCCTAGATTTCGATAAAAATTTTGATCAGGGAAGTCTTCCAACTCATAACGAATCAATTCATTTGTTGCGGTTGTGTAAAAGGCAACTGCTTCCCAACGATACAAAGGACTTTGTTTTCTGAAGCCAAAATCCAAGCTGTTAAATGACATGGGTTGAATCTCTGGATTAAAACCACTGCCATAGGGATTAGCAGATAATTCGCTTAAGGCAGGAACCTCAAACCCTGACCCCAAAGAAACAAACCATGCTGACGTAGGGCTTGACTTAAATAAAAGACCAACATGAGGTGACCATCGACTAAATTGACGCTTATATTTTTGCTCACTTTTCACAAAACGATCATCAAGTGCGACTTGATTGTTGTCATATCGAATACCAAGGTCAAAAACAGACTTCCCTACAGGGACTGACCAAATCGCAAATCCGCTAGCAGAGGAAAAACGCTCAATCTGATTCATGGTTTGCTCTCCTTTCATCCCTTTACGATTTGCATATCGCTTGCGATGGTCTCTCTGATTTTGAAAATCAAGCCCTACAATTCCTTGACCAAAACGGCTCTCTGTGGCGGTACGGTACAGTACCATCCCTCCATAAAAATCTCTTTCAAGTTTGACGATGCCCCCATTTTCGAAGGGAAGCTTTCCGTCAAAAATTCTGGGGCTAAAGTGCACAGTGGTTTCTAGTTCTCCACTTTGGTAGGGGGTTTTGTAATGCCATGCAATTTGAGACTGACGAACGCTTTCTCCAGCATCATAGATTATGTTTCTTTCTCGCCCTTGCGATCGATTGCGATTGACTTCTTCTATTGTAAGACCGCCTGGATCGAATGCATAAGGGCTATCGAAGTGAAGTATTGATAGATTGTGGGAAACCTCACTCTTTTGGTGAGTAAACTTGACAAACGCACTTTTATTCTCAAAACCCGCATGCTTGCGATAACCATCAATCTTGTGATAATTTAAAGACCCTATGATTTTAGAATTGTTAGACAGATGATGATGGATGGTCGCATCTGTAGAATACAAACCAAAGCTGCCCTGTTGCAGGCGAAGTATGGATTGATTTTGACTTGTATTTTGCGTAAAAAATGAAAGTACACCCCCCGCAGCATTCCCATGTCGGGACCCAGCTGGACTTCGAATGACCTCACTTTGTTGGATAAGGTGGAGGGGTAAGTGATCGATTTGACTTTGTCCATCGGGGGTCGTTTGGGGAATGCCGTCCAAAAGAATCCGAATCCCACGCACACCAAAGGATGCGCGTGACCCAAAACCTCGTATCGAAATTCGATAATCTTGAGCAGCATTGTTATTATTAGTCAGCCAAAGTCCAGGTACATTATTAAGCTTTTGTTCGATCGAACGAAAGTGACCATTATTGGACCAAGTATTTATTGTTACAGGCAGCGAATTCTGATCGGCTAGTAGCAAGGAGGATTTGATAACCACCTCTTCCAAGTCAAGTGTGTCTTGTGCGGAGGTGACCGCAAAACATATCACAATGAAAAATAATGTTCTCAGCATCCTTTAGGAATCTAAATCAAGCAAGCCCTCTGGGATGGAAAGATAAAGTTGTTTTTTTTGTTTGTCAAGTTGTTGGATTAGCTCGTCTACCAATGGGATAAGGATTTGTCGATAGTTATATTCGACTTCCAACAAAACTTGTGAAGAACGATCATTAACGCCTGTGATTTTTCCAATCTGACCTTGCAGGGAGTCGATGACTTCAAAACCAATGATTTCGTGAAAATAAAACTGGTCCTCGTCGAGTTTAGGAAGCTGATCAAGAGGAAGATACACCGATTTTCCAATCATTAAATCGGCTTGCTTTTCAGACTTGACACCTTCGACAGAAACGCGTAGGAGTTGAGATTTATGGAGTTGAACCTTGGTTGTGAAACAGGGAATAAAACGGGATTCGTCTTCTAGAAGAAAGGATTGTAGAGATAGATAAGTTTCTGGATCATCTGTGTCGAGTTTGATCAACACCTCCCCTTTGAAGCTGTATTTAGCGACTACTGTTCCTAAAAAGAAGCAGTCTTCTTTAAGCATCTACGTTTAGTCTTGGCTATCCGTTTCAGCATTGTCTGCAGCAGGTGCTTCTGCTTCGGCTTCGGGAGTAGCTTCTTCAGCTGGCGCTTCTTCTTGTGCTTCGGCTTCAGGAGCAGTTTCTTCAGCTGGTGCTTCCTCGGCGGCTGGCGCTTCTTCTTGTGCTTCGGCTTCAGGAGCAGCTTCTTCGGCTGGCGCTTCCTCGGCGGCTGGTGCTTCTTCTTGCGCTTCGGCTTCAGGGGCAGCTTCATCAGCTGATGCTTCATCTTGCGCTTCAGCTTCAGCAATAGCAGCGGCTGCAGCTTCCTTGCGTTTTGCACTCACTTCTTTTTCCGCAGCGATGGCAGCAGCACGAGCTTTCTCTGCTTCGGAGTCAATTTTTTTCTGGATGGTTTCGTTTTTACTCTCCTTGTCTTTAAGCCAAGTTTCAAATTTAGCAATGACATCATCCTCAGTAAGCGCACCTTTATGCACCCCATTGATCAGGTGGTTTTTAAGCATGGCACCTTGTTCAGAAAGCAAATTGCGAGCGGTATCGGATGGCTGTGCCCCATTTTGTAACCAATCTACTGCACGATCTAAATTTAGCTCTACAGTGGCTGGTAGCGTGTTTGGATTGTAAATTCCTAATTTTTCGAGGTATCGACCGTCTCTTTTAGCGCGAGAGTCTGCTGCGACGATCCAATAAATGGGCTTTCCTTTTTTTCCGTGTCTTTGTAGACGAATACGTACTGGCATATCAAATTAATTTGTGAGGTTCTAAACCTCTGTTATTAATGAGGGGCAAATGTACATTTTTTTTAGAAATCCACAAGCGTTAATAACTTCTCGTTTTTCTGGGGGATTTTGGAGATTGAGTTATTTATTTTTATCCAGCTTTAAAGACAAAGATGTATTTAATATTTGACACAGAAACAACGGGTCTGCCCCGAAATTGGAATGCGCCACTTTCGGACAGCGATAATTGGCCCCGCTGTGTTCAGATCGCATGGCAATTACATGCTCCTGATGGACAAATGATTTCTCATGACGATTTTATCATTACGCCAGATGGATTTGATATCCCTTTTGAGTCTGAAAAAGTCCATGGGATTTCCACAGCACTAGCAAACCGAGATGGTACAGACATAAAAACTGTTTTAGAATCGTTTTTAGCAGTTGTAGATCAAGCTGACTTTCTGGTGGGTCACAATCTGAAGTTTGATCTCAACATCATGGGTGCCGAATTGTTGCGATTGGGGAAGGAAAACACCCTTGCTGAAAAAGCAATTTTGGATACTTGTACGGAAGATACAGCTTTGTTGTGTGAACTTCCTGGCGGAAGAGGGGGAAAGTTTAAACTCCCCACCCTGAGCGAATTATACGTCTTTTTATTTCAAGATTCGTTTGAAGAAGCGCACAATGCAACAGCTGATGTCGAAGCAACCGCCCGTGTTTTTATTGAGCTGATACGACAAAACAAATTCACCCAAACCGAGTTGCTACAATCCACGCAAGAGGTTAAAAACACCTACCCCGATACTGTTCCACTAGCGGGCTTGGAACACCGAAACCTACACAAGGAAACAGCCGCCTTACTTTCGCCTCAAAAACCAGAGCGTAGCGGAGAAGAAACCCAAGTAGAGACCCTGCCGTTTTGCCACCTTCACACCCACACGCAGTTTTCTGTTCTCCAATCTACCATTTCGATTTCAAAACTTGTACAAGAGGCAGTATCCATGAATATGCCTGCGGTTGCCATTACAGACATCGGCAATCTGATGGGCGCCTTTCACTTTGTCAAAGCAGTCAACAAGCACAACAAATCTCTAGAAGAGGGCATGGGTAGTCCCATTAAACCGATTATTGGAATCACCCTCAACGTTTGCGCGAATCACCTCGATCGATCTCATCGCGATGATGGCTTTCAAATCGTTCTGATTGCAAAAAACAAAAACGGTTATCACAACCTTGCCAAACTCACATCAATCGCCCACACAAAAGGGTTTTACTATGTACCTCGTGTTGATCGAGATTTGATTCTCACCTACAAGGAAGATATTATCGTTTTGACTGGGAATCTATACGGTGAGGTGCCCTATAAGGTTCTTAATGTCGGTGCACAACAAGCCGAGGATTCTCTGCTGTGGTGGAAAGAACATTTTGGATCTGATTTGTATATCGAATTGATGCGCCACAATCAGGCTGACGAAACGCGAGTCAATACAACCTTGGTTGAATTGGCAAACAAGCACAGTGTCAAAATGATTGCTTCAAATAGTTGTTATTATCTAAAAAAAGAAGAAGCAAATGCGCATGATATTTTGTTGTGTGTCAAGGACGGCGAAAAACAGTCTACGCCCATAGGAAGAGGCCGTGGCTATCGATACGGTCTTCCAAACCAGGAATATTATTTTAAGTCTCCTCAGGAGATGACCCAATTGTTTTCAGACATCCCAGAAGCCATCCACAATATTCAAGAGGTAATCGAAAAAATAGAGCCCTTTGCTTTGGCCCGAGATGTTTTGCTCCCAAAGTTTGATATTCCTGCGGAATTTGTTGTTTCTGAGGATCAAGAGGACGGCGGTAAAAGAGGGGAAAATGCCTATTTGCGACACCTTACACTGCATGGAGCAAAGTCACGCTATGGTGAGCTTACCAAAGTGATTCAGGAACGGATCGACTTTGAGTTAAGTGTCATCGAAAACACGGGATATCCTGGGTATTTTTTGATTGTACAGGATTTGATAGCTGCTGCTCGCTCATTGGATGTCTCGGTAGGTCCAGGTCGAGGTTCTGCAGCTGGATCAGTGGTTGCATATTGCTTACAAATCACAAACATTGACCCGATTGCATACGATCTACTTTTTGAGCGATTTTTGAATCCGGATCGTGTGAGCATGCCCGATATCGATATCGATTTTGATGATGAAGGTCGGTCAAAAGTGATGGATTATGTTATTGAGAAATACGGGGCAAATCAGGTTGCACAAATTGTAACCTATGGCACCATGGCGGCAAAATCCTCAGTTCGAGACACGGCTCGTGTATTAGACCTTCCACTTGCTGATGCGGATCGTCTTGCCAAGCTGATTCCAAATGTCAAACTCAATACCATTTTTACGGCGGAAACCACTACCCTAAAAGAAGATCTTCGAGCCGATGAATTTCAACGGGTGGAGCAATTAAAAGAGATTGCTAATGGGGATGACTTAGAAGCTCAAACGTTAACACAGGCACAGATTTTAGAGGGGTCACTGCGAAACACAGGTACGCACGCTTGTGGGGTGATCATCACACCTGAAGACATCAGTAATTTGGTTCCAGTGGCCACGGCAAAAGATTCGGATTTGGTGGTTACGCAATACGACAATGCAGTTGTAGAAAGTGCAGGTCTTTTGAAAATGGACTTTTTGGGACTCAAAACTTTAACACTGATAAAGGATACGGTAAAGTTGATAAAGTATCGACACAATATCACCCTCAACCCGGATGATTTTCCTTTGGATGATGAGCCGACATACAACTTATTCCAACGTGGAGAAACCGTAGGGATATTTCAGTATGAAAGTGTAGGTATGCAACGCTATTTACGAGAGCTTAAACCAAATAAATTTGAAGACCTAATTGCGATGAACGCCTTGTATCGACCCGGGCCATTGGAATATATTCCGAGTTTTATTCGTCGCAAAAATGGAGAGGAAGAAATCCAATATGATCTCCCAGAAATGAAGCATCACTTGGAGCAGACCTATGGGATAACCGTCTATCAAGAGCAAGTGATGTTGTTGTCTCAGGAATTAGCTGGCTTTAGCAAGGGTGAGGCAGATGTTTTGAGAAAGGCGATGGGGAAAAAGATTTTTTCTCTGCTTGAAAAACTCAAGCCAAAATTTATCAATGGTGGAAAAGAGAGCGGTCACGACGCTGACATTCTTGAAAAAATTTGGAAGGATTGGGAGGCATTTGCCTCTTATGCGTTTAACAAATCGCACTCTACTTGCTATGCTTGGATTGCGTACCAAACGGCGTATTTAAAGGCCAACTATCCGGCCGAGTATATGGCGGCTGTATTGTCAAACAATATGAACGACATCAAGCAAGTTAGTTTCTTTATGGAAGAGTGCCGACGAATGGGCGTTCCTGTTCTCGGTCCCGACGTCAACGAATCGTTTTACAAGTTTACTGTGAACAACGACAATGCAATCCGATTTGGAATGGGCGCAATTAAGGGTGTAGGTCGAGGAGCAGTTGATAGTATTGTAGAGGGTCGAAAAGAAAACGCATACCTGACCCTGTTCGATATGACCAAACGAGTGGATTTGCGCGCTGCCAACAAAAAGACATTTGAGAGCTTAATCCTTGCAGGGGGGGTAGATTCTTTGGGCGACAATCATCGTGCACAATACTTTCAGGACAAGGGTGACGGGGTTTCTTTTTTGGAAAAAGCACTCCGTTTTGGTGCCAATTTTCAAGAACACCAAAATTCATCGCAGGTAAGTTTGTTTGGCGAGGATAGTGGGGCATCTCTAAATGAACCCGAAATCCCAGAGTGTGAGCCATGGGCAACACTCCACGAACTCAAACAAGAAAAGGAAGTTGTGGGGATTTACTTGTCGGGTCACCCACTAGATGATTTTACACACAGCTTCAATCACTTTTGCAATGCACGGGTTGGTCTGTTCAACGACCTTGCTCCATTGGTAAATAAGGAATTGACATTTGGCGGTATTATTGGAGAAGTCGAACATCGGGTATCCAAAAACGGCAAGGGTTGGGCGATCTTCCAATTGGAGGATTACGATGACACCTTTAGCTTTCGAATTTTTGGAGAAGAATATTTAAAGTTTCGTCACCAATTGGTGGAGAACAACTTTGTGCATGTGAAGGCGTTTGTCCGACCAGGTTGGATCAATCAGGAGACAGGAAAGATGGGAGATCCACGCATTCAATTTAACGATTTTCGGCAGTTGCAAGACACCATAAGCACTTATGCCAAAAAATTGACATTGCAAATCAACATCAATCAGTTTGAAAAAGAGAAATTGTCGTTGTTGACAAAAACAATCAAAGCCCACAAGGGAAATCACAAATTGGATATAGCCTTTTATGAGTTAAACCAACAAATCAAACTCGTTATGCACAGCCGAAAGAAGAAAGTAAATATCAGTAAGGAGCTTCTTGCGGATTTGGATGAGCAACAAATTCATTTTAAACTGAACTAGCGGTTTTGGATATGGACTGTTAAATCCGGTAACTTATGGGTTTAAAAAGATTATAAAACCGTACTTTTGTAGCCTAAAAAATAAAAAAATGGCTTTAGAAATTACAGATGCAACGTTCGATAAAATTGTTTTGCAATCCGACAAACCTGTATTGGTTGATTTTTGGGCAGCTTGGTGTGGTCCGTGCCGTATGGTTGGACCGATTATTGACGAGTTGAGCAACGAATACGATGGCAAAGCCGTTGTTGGTAAAGTAGACGTTGATAGCAACCAAGAGTTTGCTGCCAAATACGGGGTTCGCAATATCCCAACTGTTTTGTTATTTAAGAATGGAGAGCTCGTTGACCGAAAAGTAGGCGTATCCCCAAAACAGGTATATGCAGAGGCCATCGACGGCGCTTTGTAGGATAATTGTACAGAGTATTTGTGTAATGAAAAATGCGGTGTATATTTGCAGCCGCAAGACCCTGGTCTGGTAGTTCAGTTGGTTAGAATACATGCCTGTCACGCATGGGGTCGCGGGTTCGAGTCCCGTCCAGACCGCAAAGCTTATTT
>CAXRDL010000018.1:0-17402 GCA_964229535.1 Flavobacteriaceae bacterium
CGATCGAGGAGTACAATTGGAGCTTCCACTTCCCCGTCCTTATTTGGATTGGGTTCCATGGTTTTAATCTCCATTTCAGGTCTCACACGTTGACGTGTCATCTGAATAAGACCAATTTTACTCGGTGGAAGAATTTTGTGTTTGGCTCTGTCAGCGTTCATTTCTTCTCGAAAGTGATCAAAGAGTTTTCTCCGATTTTCTGACCGAATCATATCGATAAAATCAATTACGATTATACCACCCATATCTCGTAAACGCAGTTGCCGCGCAATTTCGGTTGCAGCAATCAGGTTGACTTCAAGTGCAGTATCTTCTTGATTTTTCGCCTTATTTGATCGATTTCCACTATTCACATCAATTACATGCAATGCTTCGGTATGCTCGATAATCAGATAAGCTCCTCGGCTCATCGACACCGTGCGTCCAAATGAAGTCTTGATTTGCCGTTCAATACCAAAACGCTCAAAAATGGGAGTTTCAGAATTGAATAACTTGACAATCGCCTTCTTATCTGGTGCAATTTGATCTAAATATTCATTTACTTCACCTGCCATGTTATTATCGTCAACATGAATTCCTGTGAAGCTGTCATCAAATATATCCCGTAATATACTCGACGCGCGATTGAGCTCGCTCAACACGCGTGAGGGATAATCGGCTTTGCGAATCGATTTACAAAGATCTAGCCATCGTTTGTGGAGTTGTTGCATATCACGGTCGAGTTCAGCCACTTTTTTTTCATGAGCAACTGTTCGAACGATCACACCAAACCCCTTAGGTTTAATGCTGAGTACCAATTTCTTGAGACGTGTTTTTTCTTCTCTCGTTGGAATTTTCTGAGAGATGGAAACACGATCTGAAAAGGGAATCAAAACCAAATATCGTCCAGCCAAAGACAACTCAGAACTAATTCTGGGTCCTTTGGTTGAGATTGGCTCCTTGATGATTTGAACCAACACAGACTGATTTGATTGAACTGCGTCTGCTATGGCTCCGTCTTTGTGAATTTCGGGTTCTAAAGGAAACTTCTTTAGAGAAAAATCTTTCACTTTACCTGTGCTTACACCTTTGATGAATTTTAGAAAGCTGCGTACTCTTGGTCCCAGATCATGATAGTGCAAAAACGCATCTTTTTCATAACCTACATTGACAAATGCAGCATTCAGTCCAGGAAGTGTTTTTTTAATCTTTGCCAGAAAAATATCACCAACGTGAAACTTATTCGTGCCAACTTCCTTTTGATATTCGATCAATTTCCCGTCCTTAAGCAAGGCAAAATCTACAGATGAGGATTTTGAACGAATGATTAGTTCTTTACTCATAATGATGATTTAGTTCCTCCGAATTGCGTATTCGAGGGAGGGATTAAACAATAAATTTGCACAGGATTTGTGTGCATCGGGGAAATGATTTTTGGCAGACAAAGGCCGAAAATCATCTCATGTCAAAGATCGTATTGGGCAATACGGTTAATAAACCTACGCTTTTTTCTTGTGTCGATTTGCGCGGCTTCTTTTCTTACGCTTGTGCGTGGCTACCTTGTGTCTTTTTCTTTTTTTACCACTTGGCATAGTATGTGTTTAAATATTAATACCTACTTTAAGATACTTTCACCTTACTTTTAACGCTATCCAAAAATACTTTAGCGGGCTTAAAAGCTGGTATGTTTTGTGCTGGAATCGAAATGGTCGTATTTTTTGAAATATTTCTACCTTTCTTTTCGGCACGTGTCTTAATGATAAAGCTTCCGAACCCTCGTAGGTATACATTTTCACCTGTTTCAAGAGCGTTTTTAACTTCTTTCATAAATTGTTCAACTACAGCTTGTGTCTCAATTTTTTCAACTCCGAGACGATCAGAAATTTTGGTGACAATATCTGCTTTTGTCATGCTTATTTGTTTTGGTTTTTTATTTTTTTTGGTGAGCAAATATATAAATTATAATTGAGTAAATCTCTTGGTTATCAGTGTATAAATTAAATATCTTGTGGGCGATGTCAACAAATCATCATTTTTCTGCCAAAATCCAACGCTGGTATTCCAAACACAAACGCGATTTGCCATGGCGTCAGGACAACGACCCGTATCGCATTTGGCTTTCAGAAGTTATTCTCCAGCAAACTCGTGTTGTTTATGGGGAGTCTTATTTCAAACTCTTTATATCAACCTTTCCAACTATCCAAGAACTGGCGAATGCCCCTGAAGATCAAGTGCTCAAATTATGGCAAGGCTTGGGGTACTACAGCCGTGTACGGAATTTGCACAAAACGGCTAACTTGATTGCCAATGAATGTAATGGGGTGTTCCCAAACAGCTATACAGAATTGCTTGCTTTGCCTGGAGTAGGTCCATACACAGCCGCTGCGATTTCTTCCATCTGTTTCCATCTGCCTCATGCAGTGGTTGACGGCAATGTTTATCGAGTTTTGGCGCGATATTTCGGTATCGAAGACCCGATCGATACAGGACAAGCTAAAAAACGATTTGAAACACTAGCCAATGAATTGCTAGATGCAGAACAGCCTGGAAATTACAATCAGGCAATAATGGAATTCGGGGCATTGCAATGCAAACCAAAAACCCCAGTCTGTGATTTGTGCATTTTAAAAGACTCCTGTGTGGCTTTAGAGAAAAACAAAGTCAATCATTACCCTACTAAACAAGCAAGTAAGCCAGTCAAAAAGAGATACTTCAACTATCTCGTTCCTTTACTGCCAAACAAACAAACCGCCCTCATACAAAGAAAAGAGAAAGACATTTGGCAACAGCTGTATGAATTCCCTCTGCTGGAGTCCAATAGCCCTTTGACCCTAGAAAACATCAGCAAAGAATCCAATTTACCCAAATGGGTTTCCGCAGATGAGGTTTCTCTTTTTAATCCTGAACCATGGGTACATCAACTGACTCACCAACGTATTTATGCAAGTTTTTGGATTGTACCAACCGATTCTATCGCCTCGACTCCCATTTCAATATCTAAGCTAGCAGACTATCCTGTATCCAGACTCATCGAGCGATTCTTGCACAAGTTTTTCGATTAGCTTACTTTTGATAGAAAGAACGTTATGAGCGGAACGCTAAATAAAGTCATGTTAATTGGTCACTTGGGAGACGAAGTCAAATTGCGATACTTCGACAATGGGGGTTGTATTGGTCGTTTTCCATTGGCAACCAATGAAAGCTACACCAACAAGCAGACAGGAGAGCAAGTAACCAATACGGAGTGGCACAATCTAGTTTTGAGAAATAAGGCGGCCGAAACCTGTGAAAAATATCTGAAAAAGGGGGATAAACTTTTTGTTGAAGGTCGGATCAAGACACGTAAATGGCAAGGAGAAGATGGCAATCCGCGATACAGCACTGAAATTCATGTTGACGAATTTACGTTTTTGAGCAATCGCCAAAAAGACTCATCTCCTCAGGAGTCCACTCCACCTGCAAACGATGAAGACGATCTTCCTTTTTAATTGAACACATTTGTTGACAATGCTTGTCTTTATTGCTAACGGAATCGACGTAGATGTCATACTTCGATTTTCACTCCTTTTTTTGTTGCTGATCAGTTCGGGATTGACATCTGGATCTGAAGTTGCTTTTTTTGCACTTTCTCCAGCGACTTTAAAAACAGCAGCCAATCACCCCAACCGAAAAAATCGATTGATGGCCAAACTTCGCCAAAATCCACAGCGATTGCTCGCCACCATTTTAATTCTGAATAACCTGATTAATATATCGATTGTGATGCTCTTTGCGAGTATGAATCACGCTTTGTTTTCCAGCATCCCATATCCTTGGCTCACCCTCCTTGTTGAGGTAGGTTTTGTTGCTGCATTTATTTTGATTTTTGGCGATATCATCCCCAAAGTTTACGCAAACCGTAACGCTGAGTCTTTTGCATTGTTGATGACTCTTCCTTTGTTTGTAATTGACCGGTATATCTTATTTTTTCTGGCTGTTCCCTTGAGTAAATTCACATATTTCTTTCAAAAGCGATTACAAAAACGCACGTCTGACTTTTCTGTAGACCAATTGTCAAAAGCACTTGAAATGACCGAGGATTCTGCAACCTCAACTGAGGAACAAAAGCTTTTAGAAGGCATCATCAATTTTGGAAACTTTGATGTCAAGCAAGTGATGAGGCCGCGAATCGATGTGTTTGCACTCAATCAAGAAGAACCTTTTGATGAGGTTTTAGAAAAAGTAGTGGAAAAGGGTTATTCGAGAATTCCAGTCTACAACGAACAAATCGACACCATAGCTGGGGTGTTGTATATCAAAGATTTACTCCCGCATATTCATAAGAAAAAATTTGATTGGGTCTCCCTTCTTCGGGAACCCTATTTTGTTCCTGAAAACAAAAAGTTAGACGATTTGCTCACAGAGTTTCAATCGAAACGGATTCATTTGGCAGTGGTTGTTGACGAATATGGCGGAACCTCGGGAGTGGTTTCACTAGAGGATGTGATTGAGGAAATTGTGGGTGAAATCAGTGATGAGTTTGACGATGATGATCTGATGTATTCCAAAATCGATGAGAACACCTTTGTTTTCGAAGGCAAAACCTACCTCAAAGATTTTTACCGAATTTTATCCATTAAAGACCCAAAACCCTTTGAAGATAAAAAAGGGGAGTCGGAAACATTGGCAGGTTTTGTTTTGGAATATCTCGGGTATTTCCCAAAAGCACAAACTTCTTTTTCTTTTAGCGGGTGCTCTTTTGTGATCGAAGCAACAGATCGAAAACGCATTAAGCAACTAAAGGTGTCAAACAATAAAAAATAATTTGACGGGTGAAAAAACTATTTATTTTATTTCTTATTATCGGTTGTAACACACCCATGCCAAAACCAAACGGGATGTTGGCGATGGATTATCCACCGCCAGTGTATCAACAAGCCCCTATGGACTGTCCGTTTATCTTTGATTTTAATTCCCTTTCTTCGATTGAGGTACAATCAAATTGCTTTTTCTCCATGTCTTACCCATCGATGAAAGCAAAAGTGTATATGAGTTATTTCAATTTGAGTGAGCATCAAATCGAAGATCTATACCGAGATTTTAATACTCGTCTTATCGAGCATACCAAACAAGAGGCACGGATTCAAGAGAGTAGTTATGAAAACATCAGCCAGCAAAAGTATGGGCGGTTTTTTGAGATCACTTCAAATGCGCCATCCAATCTACATTATCTAGTGACGGATCAAAAAAATCACTTTATGTCTGGGGTGTTATTTTTTTCTGCAACACCCAATTACGATTCGCTATTCCCAGCGATTCAGTATATCAAAAATGATTTGCGACAGCTAACAGAAAGTCTAGTGTGGCGTTAGCCCTTATTCTTTGAGCATTTGGCTTTCGTACAGCCCTTTTTTGCACAGCATGCTGGCTTTGCGTTTGATAACGATGCCATCTGAGAAACAACGTAGGAATCTCCAGTGTCTGTAACCGTTTGAACCAAATCATCAGTTTGCACAACAGAGGAATTGTAAAGCACAGTTGCAAGAGAGGTTTCGAAGTCCACAGATGCTTGTTGTACACCTTCCATTTTGCTCAGATTCTTTTCAATGGTTTTGGCACACCCCATCTTACATGTCATTCCTGAAATGGAAAAAGAAGCTTCAGATAGATTGTCAGCTATTGAGTCTTCTGTAATTTCAACACTTGTGCTGACTTCCTTTATTGCAGGTTTTGGTTGTTGTGTGCATCCAAAAACAAAAAATAGGGACGCTAGGGATAGAATAAATGATTTCATAATAAGATTTTTAGATTGTAAAATTACAAATTTATCACGAACAATTACGCACCTTTGTTCACTCAAATTATGAAGACACAATACATCAAGTGGGTATATCTGACCATTCTCTCTTTGGTTTGGGGAAGCTCGTACATTCTGATCAAATGGGGATTGGTTGCGCTCAATCCTCTTCAGTTGGGGAGTCTTCGCCTTTTGATCACAACGATTGCTTTACTTCTCGTGGGCTATTCGTCTTTAAAAGGACTATCAAGATATCACTGGAAGTGGCTTGCCATTACAGGTTATGTAGGCACTTTTTTTCCTGCATTTTTATTTGCTTTTGCACAGCAACACATTGATTCGGCAATAGCTGCCATTCTCAATGCGCTCACGCCTTTACTGACCATCATTTTTGGATTGTTGTTTTTTAAGATTGACATTTTAAAAAAACAATATTTTGGAGTTGGCCTTGGGTTGCTTGGGTGTATCGGTTTGGTATGGGGGGGTCTTCAAACCGCATCCAATATCAATCCAATTTACACCCTGTTGATTTTAGCGGCCTCCTGTTGTTATGCGATGAATATTCACTTTATAAAGATCCACTTGGCACAAGTTGGGGTAATGGCCATTACATTGGGGAATTTTGTTTTTATGGCACCTGCAGCATTCGTCGTGCTTATCTATTCTGACTTTTTTTCAGCTCAAACCTTTTCGCATCCAGATATTTATCATGCTATTGGCTACATTACAATCCTCGCATTGGCGGGCAGTGCCTTTGCCAAATATCTCTTTAACAAGTTTGTGAAAATCACTTCAGCGGTTTTTGCCTCTTCGGTCACATATACGCTTCCAGTTGTTGCTCTGTTTTGGGGGGTATATGACGGAGAATCGATAAGTGCTTTTCAGTTGTTGTCTGCAGTGGTTATCCTATTCGGAGTTTATTTATCGCACAAAAAAAAGCGGCCTAAGCCGCTTTTATGATTTAAAATCGTAAGATTATTCTGCATTAACAGCTTCGCCATTGATTTTAACAGTTCCTAGAGTTGCATCAACGGATTGTGGGCCTAGTGGTACGCTAGTCGAAGATGGGATTAGTAAGCTTCCAAATCGTTTGTAATCATTATAATTTGAATCTTGTGTTTGCGTTTGCCCCATCATTTCAGTAACGGTGGTTTGCTTGAGTTTGAGTCCAGATTCCACGGCGTAATAGGTCGTTGTCGTTGTACTTTGTCCTTTCATTTCAAGCGCATAGGCACTTTGGCCATCAATCTCTTCTATGCCAGAAACAGTGATGCTCTCATTTTCCATCATTTTGAGTTCAGGAATAATTCCGATAACAGCTTGCATATCCGCTGCCATTTCAGGCGGGAGATCCATGCTATTACCCATTTGTTCAACTTTCGCACCAGAGGCATTCACGATTACTGTTGCTAGTACATTCCCACCCATTTTGACAATTTGCTTTTGCTCTTCAGCGGTATTGATTGAGATTGCTTCAAGCTCATTACCCATAAAGTTTGCGTTGTAGCTCACTTCAAGGGTGCGAATCGCATTAATTGCGTCTTGACCCCCGATTGCATCGATGTAGTCTGCCAAAATGGATTGTGCACTGACCCCATCTGGTAACTCAAAAGATGCTGGGCGATCAATTACATTACCATATTTGTCGTAATAGCTTACCGGAATAGCACTTCCATTAAATTGTACTTTTTCCAAATTATCTAATACTTCAGACGCTTTTCCAGTTACAACGACACGGGCTTGATCCACGAGAAAATATTTTTGAGCTACACGCTGAATATCATCTTTCGTAACATTGTTGATACTTTCTAAATAGGTAGTGTAAAAGTCTTCAGGAAGGTCTTCGGTTTCGATTTCCAAAGCATAGGCAGCAACGGTGCTTGGTTGCTCAACAGCACGAACAAAACTACCCACGTATTTTGCCTTTGCCCGATTCAACTCTTCATCACTCACAACTTCCTTTTTCATCCGATCGATTTCATACAATAGCTCAACGACCGCACTATCTACAACTGCATTTCTCACACTTGCACTTGCTCGAAAACGGCTAACAGTATATTTGTTGTTTCCCATGCGCGAATAAGAGCCATAGGTGTACCCTTTGTCTTCTCTGAGATTCAGAAACAAACGGGCTTCACCACCACCTCCCAAAATACCATTGGCAATTAACAAGGGGAAATAATCTTCATCCTTTTTACGCAAGATTACTGTATTTTGAACAGACACCTCTGTCTGAACCGCGTTTGGCATATTGACAAAGTCAATTTGAGTACTGTTTACATTGCTTACTTCAGGAATAGCATCGGTAGATAAGTCTCCCTTTTTCCATTTTCCAAAAAGTTTCTTCACTTGTTTTTTCAAATCTCCAGCATCAACATCACCGACAATGACCAAATACGCATTGTTTGGTAAAAAGTAACGCTTGTAAAACGCATCAACATCTGCCAAGTTGACTCTCTCAACACTTTCTTTGGAAACGTACTCGCCATAAGGATGATCTTTTCCGTAGGCAAGAAGGTTTTCGACACGTCGTGCAGCGGTTGTCACACTTTTTTCTCCTGATTTGATACCATCAAGAAGGATATCTCTTTCTTTGTCAAACTCCTCTTGTGTAAAGTTTGGGTTAAGTGCAGCATCAGCCATGAGCTCCAACACACGGCCAAAGTATCGAGAAAGTGAACTCGCACTTGCGCTTAGAGATCCAAAATTAATGGTTGCCCCCATAAAGTCAACTTCTTCGTTAAAGCTGTCCTTGTCGATTGTGGTAGAACCCTTTCCAAGTAGAGCAGCTGTCATAGCGGATACCCCAGCCAATTCACCCTCAGCGATTGGGGCGTTATCCAATGACAAACTCACTGCGGCACGAGGCAGCTTGTTGTTTTCAACAATAAGAACCGTCAATCCATTTTTTAGCGAAAAGCGTTCTGGCTCTCCCAACTGTATCACTGGTGCAGGCCCTGGTAGTGGCTGTTGACTACGATCTACTTGCGCAAATGCGGTAAGCGTCAACAACAATAAGAGTATAGAGAAGGTTTTTTTCATAATTCGTTTTCTTTGGTTTCAGGTAAATATTCGAGTACCAAACGCTGATTAGGATTTAGGTACTTATTGGCAACATCTTTAATTTCTTCTCTTGTAATCGATCGATAGATATCAATTTCGGTATTGATTAAATTCGTGTCATCATAGAGCATATAATATCGCGCAAGGGAATTGGCAATCCCTTCAATGGAAGAATTGGAATTGACAAAGCCATTTTCAATTTTATTTTGCAATTTTTGATAGTCACGCTCCGATATCAATTGATCTTGAATTTTGACAATCTCTTCATCCATTTCGCTCACCAAGTCGTCTAGAGTGTTTTCCCCTAGAGGTAATCCGAAAATAACATACATACTGTAATCTTCTTGAGAAATGTTGAATGCCCCTGTCTGCAAAGCCATTTTTTTCTCATCAACAAGTTTCTTGTACAATTTAGAACTAGGTCCATCACTGAGATAAGTTGAAATCATATCCAAAACTCTCGAATCCCTTTCTGAGAAACCTGGTGTTCGGTATGCGTTGATTACAGCAGGAATTTGAATGTTTGAATCATAAGCCGTAGCAGAAATGGCTTCCGTTATGGGATCATCCTTCTCGTAATTACGTTCGATATCGGCACCTCTAGGAATATCGCCAAAATAGTCCTGAACCATCTTTTTTGTAGATGCAATCTCAATATCACCAGCCACCACTAAAACGGCATTGTTTGGCACATAAAACTTTTTATTAAAGGCTAAAAACTCATCAAGGGTTGCTGCATCAAGATGCTCCATTTCACCTATGGTCGTCCAACGGTAGGGATGTTTACGAAACAGATTTTTCTTTACGTTTTCAAGGAATTTTCCATAAGGTTGGTTGTCTACTCGGAGTCGCTTTTCTTCTTTTACCACTTCGTTTTGGGTCTCAACGCCTATCTGATTTATGATTGGGTGTAGCATCCGCTCGGATTCCATCCAAAGACCAAGCTCGAGGTTATTGGAAGGGAAAACTTCGTAATAATATGTGCGGTCATCTGTTGTATTCGCATTATTTGTACCCCCATTTTCTGTAACAATAGAAAACCATTGTCCACGTTCAATATTTTCAGTTCCTTCGAAAAGCAGATGTTCAAAAAAATGTGCAAAACCAGTTCGATCTGGCTGTTCGTCTTTTGCTCCCACGTGATACATGACAGAGGTTGTTACCACAGGAGCATTATTGTCTTGGTGTAAGATTACGTGTAAGCCATTGTCTAAATCGTATTCTTCAAAAGAAACCGACTGTGCGATACACAAAAACAATGGACAAAACAGCAATAAGGTTATTTTTTTTGTCATTGATATGAAAATTAAAAGTGAATCAATAAATATACGAAATAAGGGGGTTGTAGTACAAAACTTTTTTTGAAGAGATAAAAATTGTGATATAAACAGACAAGATTGTATATTTGCAGCCGCTAAAAAGCAAAAGAATAAAAGAATGTATGCAATCGTAGATATAGCTGGGCAGCAATTTAAAGTTGCGAAAGACCAAAAAGTATACGTGCATCGTTTGGACGCAAAAACTGGGACAAAAGTTTCTTTTGATCAGGTTTTGTTGTTGGACGATGGCGGTAAGGTTACTATTGGCGCCCCTGCTATCCCCAATGCTTCTGTAGAAGCAAAAGTGGTCAAGCACTTAAAGGATGACAAGGTCATCGTATTTAAGAAAAAACGACGTAAGGGATATCGTGTCAAAAATGGACACCGTCAGTCTCTCACGGAAATCGTAATCGAATCCATCGGGACTTCAGCAAAAAAGAAAGCAGCACCTGCTGCCAAAGCTGAAAAAGAAACCGTAAAAGCCAAACCCGCCGCAAAAAAGGAAACTGCTAAAGCAGCTCCGAAAAAAGCCGCTGCAAAGCCAAGCACAGATTTGAGTAGCAAGACAGTTGCTGAGATCAAAGCAATGGCAAAAGATGCGGGTGTTTCAGGATATACGAGTTTGAAAAAAGCAGAATTAATCGCGGCATTATCCGCTAAATAAATTATACCATGGCACACAAAAAAGGAGTAGGTAGCTCGAAAAACGGAAGAGAATCCGAATCGAAACGATTGGGCGTAAAGATTTTTGGTGGTCAGCCCGCCATCGCTGGTAATATCATTGTTCGTCAACGCGGCACACAGCATCACCCAGGTGAAAACGTCTACATTGGCAAAGATCACACACTTCATGCACGAGTAGATGGTACAGTTGTTTTTACCAAAAAGAAAAATAATCGGTCGTATGTGTCGATTGAACCCAATGCGTAAATCGTTACGTTAACCAATTACAAAGCCCTTTGTGAAAACAAAGGGCTTTTTTGTTTAGAATTGTGTACAAAAAAACCGAGGCAAATACCTCGGTTTAGTGTTCCTAAATCAGACTAACTGCTTAGTAGCGATAGTACTCTGGCTTATACGGCCCTGCAACAGGAACGCTGATATAATCCGCTTGGTCTTGGTCCAACTCTTCGAGTTCAACACCCAATTTATCGAGGTGCAAACGCGCTACTTTTTCATCCAAGTGCTTTGGAAGCATATAGACTTTGTTTTCATAACGATCACTGTGTTTCCACAACTCAATCTGCGCAAGGGTTTGGTTGGTAAAGGAGTTGCTCATCACAAAACTTGGGTGTCCTGTGGCACAACCCAAATTCACCAATCGCCCTTCAGCAAGTACAATAATGTCTTTGCCTTCTATGGTGTATTTATCTACTTGTGGTTTGATTTCTACTTTGCTATTTCCGTAGTTTTTGTTTAGCCACGTCATATCGATTTCGTTGTCAAAGTGCCCAATGTTACAAACAATTGCTTTGTCTTTCATCCCACGGAAGTGGCGTTCCGTCACAATATCTTTATTTCCAGTAGCAGTGACAATGACATCTGCATTTGCAATTACGGTATCTAGTTTTTTCACTTCAAATCCGTCCATAGAGGCCTGAAGTGCACAAATTGGATCAATTTCTGTTACGGTAACAATCGCACCTGCCCCTTGGAATGATGCGACAGTTCCCTTGCCAACATCTCCGTATCCAGCAACAACAACACGCTTTCCTGCGAGCATGATATCAGTAGCACGACGTACGGCATCAACTGCAGATTCTTTACATCCATATTTGTTGTCAAACTTCGATTTGGTTACCGAGTCGTTGACATTGATAGCAGGTAATGGCAATGTTCCGTTTTGCATGCGCTCATACAAGCGATGAACACCAGTGGTGGTTTCTTCTGACAACCCTTTGATGCCAGAAGCAAGCTCTGGGAATTCATCAAGAATCATATTGGTCAGATCACCGCCATCATCCAAAATTAAGTTTAAAGGCTTACGATCTTCCCCAAAAAATATCGTTTGTTCGATACACCAGTTAAATTCTTCCTCATTCATTCCTTTCCACGCATAAACGGGAATGCCAGCAGCAGCAATGGCAGCAGCAGCGTGATCCTGTGTTGAGAAAATATTACATGAACTCCACGTAACTTCTGCACCAAGTGCTGTTAGTGTTTCAATAAGTACTGCTGTTTGAATGGTCATGTGTAAACATCCTGCAATACGCGCACCCTTCAGGGGTTGTGATTCTCCATATTCTTCGCGTAGCGCCATAAGACCTGGCATTTCTGCTTCAGCGAGTTCAATTTCTTTGCGTCCCCATTCTGCCAAAGCAATGTCTTTGACCTTATGTGGAACATAAGATGTAGTTTTAATAGCCATAGTTGTATATTTGAATTTTAGCAATTTGTTGACAAAACTACGCTATTCCATGCCCATTTACAAACACCATCAAGTGAATTCTATTGCGAAGCTATGGGTTTGGCATATCACTGAGGATGAACAGAGTTTGACTAAAAACGTATCCTTAACTCCTCATTGTAATCAACGTCTCCAAGCGATGTCTCATAGCAATCAACGAAAAGGATTTTTGTCTGTACGCTCATTAGTTGAAGCTGCTGGAATCTCTCTCGATCAGCTTCGGTACACCACAGACGGAAAACCCTATCTTGAGCATGGCCCCCACATATCGTTTAGTCATACTAGGGACTTTGCTGCGGTAGCCATTGGTCAAGGCCCAATTGGGGTAGACGTAGAACGTCACCGCGTCAAGGTCAAACGTGTCGCAAAAAAGTTTGTCAATCCTGCTGATCAAGCTCCTCAACAAACTATCGCTGAGCTAACCGACCTGTGGTGTGCTAAAGAATCCATGTATAAAGCCATCTCTATACCCGGAATTCGATTTAGCAAGGACATTTTTGTTGACCTATCGACACCCGAAAAGGAGATTGCAATTTATAGAGACCAAACCTATGATCTTTTCCGATATGCATGGCAAGGGCATAGTTGTGCCGTAACCATTAAAAACAAAGTATGAATATTTCTGTAGAGCTTACATTTACGCCATTACACGATCAATACAGAGATCGGATCAAAAACTTTATTTTGGACTTGAGGAGTGGCGGGTTTACGATTTCAGAAACCCCACTGAGCACCCAACTATATGGTTCTTACGATTCCCTGATGCCCTTTTTGATGAAAACCATAAAAATAGCCCTTGGCAATGAGGAAAAGGGAATCATGCATCTTAAAATTTACAACGCTGACCGCAGTAGCTATGTCTCCGATTTTTGAATCTCTTTTTGCGCAATACGCTACCTATGAACCACTTGATGTCACGCTAGAGATTACAGGTGTTGTTTTTGGCTTGCTCAGTGTTTGGCTTGCTAAAAAAAATCATATTGGAGTCTTTCCAACAGGGATGATTTCAACTTCAATCTTTGTTTATCTCTTGCTCAAGTGGGGCTTGGTCGGTGATATGCTGATCAACGCGTACTATTTTGGAATGTCAGTCTATGGTTGGGTGATTTGGACGCGCGTCAATGATCAGGAACAAGCGACACCAATTTCGAGAATCAACCAACAAGAATGGCGATATCTTCTTCTACTTTTTGTTGGAAGTTTGGGGTTTGTCTATGGCGTTTATCAATGGTTTGGGCTTTGGAATTCATCAACGGCAATGATTGATACGCTGACAACAGCGATCTTTTTTTCGGGAATGTGGCTGATGGCGCGTCGCAAAATAGAAAACTGGATTTTTTGGATTGTTGGCGATATCATTTCTGTACCTTTGTACCTGATTAAAGGCTTTAGCTTTACGAGCTTACAATACTTGATTTTCACTTTTATTGCCATATATGGCTATCTCGAATGGAAAAAGATTTTGGACAATCACCCAGCAACTGTAAGAAAGTAGTTTTGTTTGGTCCGGAATCGACCGGAAAAACGACACTTGCAAAACAATTGGCGTCCCATTTCAACTCAGATTGGGTGCCAGAGTATGCGCGTGCATACCTGCAAAACAAATGGGATAAGACGAATGAAATTTGTTCCAAACAAGATTTGCCGATCATTGCAGCTGGGCAAATGGCACTTGAAAATCAAAAAGCGAGCAATATCAACTCGATCTTGTTTTGTGACACCGATTTGCTTGTTACAAAAATTTATTCGGAGGTTTATTTCAATGGCTATTGTGACCCCGATTTACACCACTTCGCAGTCAACAATCACTATGACCTCTATTTACTATTGGATATTGATATTCCTTGGGTCGCTGACGACTTGCGCGACAAACCAAACGAAAGAGAACAAATGCTAATGCAATTTAAAAAAGCGCTTCAATCACTCAATCGACCCTATGTACTCATACAAGGTCAGGGAGAAGGTCGTTTTCAATCTGCTATACAAGCGATTCAATCCCAGTTTGCCCATGTTTGAATTTTCAGAGCACCAGGTGAATCAACTCAAAGCACGTGGGATTTCGATTTCTGACGCTAGGGCAATGATTGCCAATATCAATCAGCGATCTACGTATTGCCAGATTCATCGACCAGCAACTTTAGGAGATGGCATAACGGAGTTTAGCGATCGCGATCTAAAGCATTATGTAAAGTTTTATGGCGATTCTATCGTCAATCGTCGTGTGATTCGGTTTATTCCAGCTTCAGGGATGGCCACGCGTATGTTTGATTTTTTATTTCCACTTGTCGTGGAGGATAAGCAAGATTTTAAAACAGCCCTTGATGCCCATCATGACAACCCCAAAGTGAAACGTTTTATCGACGGAGTACAGCATTTTCCATTTTACGAAATGGCAAAAGAGCATATCGAAAATGAACACAGTCCTCCGATTTACGAAACAGATTTTTTACAAGCTTTTATTGCATATGTCGTAAAACATTACGCCAATAAACCCAAAGCATTTGTGCCCTTCCACAAATACAATAAAACCCTAAAAACCGCCATTGAGGAGCAGTTGAATTTTGCGATCCAATTTTCACTTGCCAATGGTCGTCTTGCCCATCATTTCACCGTCACCCCAGGCTGTGAAAACGATTTTGACCAACACATTCAAAAAACTCGTCTGGAACTTGAGCGCGTTCATGCTTGTAAGGTAGATGTTGATTATTCGGTGCAAGAGGCATCAACAGACTCCTTGGTCATGGATTCAGAAGGTCGATTGCTTACAGACGATAAGGGTCAATTAGTCTTTCGAGCAGCAGGTCATGGATCAATAATCCAAAACCTCAACCGCATTGAAGCGGACATTGTTTTTATCAATAACATTGATAATGTCGCTCCACAAGCCCAGCATGAAGAGTCTGGCATGTATAAGCGCGCACTGGCGGGCTTTCTGTTGGACATGCAACAACAGATTTTTCGACTTCTCCGCTCTATCGATGACGATGGGGTGTTGGACGAAGCAATTCACTTTTTGGATCAACAGTTTCATTTTCATATTCATGAAGAGGATCAGGAGTTGAGAAAACAGAGGGTTATCGGGCTACTCGACCGACCATTACGGGTTTGCGGAATGGTTCCCAATAGTGGAGAGCCAGGCGGAGGTCCGTTTTGGGTAAAAGGTCAGATGGGTGTACACTTACAAATTGTAGAAAAAGCCCAAGTGAATGTAAGCGATTCATCACAAGCTGCACATTTTCAAGAGGGTACACACTTTAACCCTGTTGAATTGGTTTGTAGCTTGATGAACCATAAAGGAGAAAAGTATGACCTCACACAGTATGTGGATCCCTCGACTTTCTTTGCCGTTTCCAAAACCATGAATGGCAAGCCGATAAAAGCCATGGAGCACCCTGGGCTATGGAATGGAGCAATGGCCTTTTGGAATACCCGTTTTGTATCCATACCGCCATCCGTGTTTACCCCTGTAAAGGAAGTCAATGATTTGTTGCGCAAAACGCATCAAAATCAAAATTAATTCTGTTATCTTTGACCCATCTCAAAGGGGTGCCCAATCGGGCTGAGATTACACCCATTGAACCTGGGCAGGTCATGCTGCCAAGGGATAATTTTTTTCAACCACAAGAATAATTCCCCCTTTTATTCGTATAAAATGATTACGAATGAAATATGTTTTATTGATTTTCTCATGCCTGACATGGGGATATGCACAGCAAGTACAAGACACCATACAATCAACAATTGACTTAAAAGAAGTCACCATTTCTGCCTTACAAGCAACAAGTGAAACGCCAGTGGCCTATTCCAATCTGACAAAAGAAGATTTGGGTCAGCGCAATTTGGGAGTGGATATGCCAATTCTCCTTCAATTTCTTCCAGGTGTGGTTTCGACCAGTGATGCTGGGGCAGGGATTGGCTACACAGGAATTCGTGTGCGTGGGAGCGATGCCACTCGCATCAATGTCAGTATCAACGGCATCCCATACAACGATGCAGAATCACAAGGTACGTTTTGGGTAAATCTACCTGATTTTGGCTCGTCTGTCGGAACTTTACAACTTCAACGTGGCGTTGGGACTTCGACCAATGGCGCAGGAGCTTTTGGTGCTAGTATCAACCTGTCAACCGATCGGATGTCAGATGCTGCTTATGTGCAGTTGAGCAACAGTTTTGGGAGTTTTGCTACACGTAAGCATGCCGTGATGTTTTCGACTGGACCGATATCGGATCAATTCGAACTCTCAGGCCGCCTATCCAAAATTGATTCTGACGGCTATATTGACCGTGCCAGCTCTGATTTGAAATCCTATTTCTTACAAGGGATATTTCGAGACGGAAATACGCAAATTAAAGCATTGGCATTTGGTGGATTTGAACGCACCTACCAATCTTGGTTTGGAATTGATGAAACGACCCTAAAAACAAATCGAACCTATAATCCAGCAGGGGAAAATTACGACAGCGAAGGAAATGTTATCGGGTTTTATGAAGATCAAGTGGACAATTACAATCAAGATCATTTTCAGTTGCATTGGGAACAAGCAGTCAACGCCTACTGGTCCTTAGCCCTTGGTTTGAATTATACCTATGGAAGAGGATACTATCAAGAACTCAATGATATATGGTACGATCAAAATATTGGATTTTCAGGAAATACGTCAGCTAATTATTTACAATTGCCTGAAGCCGATGCAGTGGATACGGAAAACATTACCCAAAAATGGTTGGACAATGACTTTTATGTCGCCAATTTGATGGCAGCTTTTGAAAAAGGAACGCAGAAACTCAACCTTGGATTTTCATATAGCAACTATATTGGGGATCATTTTGGAACGTTGATTTGGGCGCAAAACGCTGG
>CAXRDL010000019.1:0-9168 GCA_964229535.1 Flavobacteriaceae bacterium
ATCTTCACTTCCCATCACGTATAAAGTGGGGATATTGATATCCACTTGGCGAAACAGTCGCAATAAAGGCTTGAGTTCGGCAGTGAGTTTATACCAGCGTAAAAATTCTTTTTGATAGAGTTTTTTGGCCTCTCGAACAAACAATAACCTCGACTCCTTATGGCTCTTTTTTGGCATAATGATATAGGCGAACAATCGATATAGCCAGAGATAAGGGATGATTGACTTACAGATGTTCCCAAAACGCATCAAAATCTGTGAACGTACATTGAGTTTCATAATCGCACCCGCCATGACCATGCTCTGTACACGTTGGGGATACATTTCTCCAATCTGACGGATTAAAATCGTGCCGAGGGAGATCCCAACAAAATGGGACGATTTGATGTTTTCTTTGTCCAGAACAGCAACAATATCCTCTGCCAACACATCAAAAGTGTATTTCTTTTTAAATACGTTAGACAACTGCATTCTGGATTTACCATGCCCCCTGAGGTCGAGCAACAATACATTAAAATGTTTTGAAAACTCACGCAACTGCTTAAACCAAATCGAAGAACTCCCTCCTGCCCCATGGACAAAAGTGACCCAGGTTTTGGATGTGGGATGCAAATGGGTGGAATAGTGCAGCATCAGAGCAGTTTTTTCATTTGTTTTTGTAAATCCATCGCAGCGTTTCTGGCTGCTTTGGCATAGTCATCACCGCTTGAAGCAAAAATGATACTTCTTGACGAATTCACCAACAGTCCGATATCTTCATTGGCCGCTGCATGAAATACAGATTCTAAATCCCCACCTTGTGCTCCCACACCAGGCACCAAAAAGAAAGATTTTGGCGTCAAAGTGCGGATGGTGGCTAGATGTTCGGTTTTTGTTGCACCAAGCACATACATCAGGCGATCAGCACCATCCCAAGTACGACTGGTTGCGACGACGGTTTCGTAAAGTGAACGATCGACAGTGTTTAGGGTTTGAAAATCATAAGCCCCTTGGTTTGAAGTGAGTGCCAGCATAATCGCATACTTTCCCTCAAATTGTAAAAAGGGTTCAATGGAGTCGCGACCCATATAAGGAGCAACCGTTACGGAGTCAAAGGGGAGCTTTTCAAAAAAAGCACGTGCATACTGGGTTGAGGTATTGCCAATATCCCCTCGCTTGGCATCTGCAATCGTAAAATGGTTTGGATGGTTTTGATCCAAATATTGTATGGTTTTTTCAAGGGCTTGATACCCTTTTGAACCCTCAGACTCATAAAAAGCGGTATTGATCTTATAGGCAACCGCCAAATCATGAGTAGCTTCAATGATTGCTTTGTTGAATGTAAACTGCGCTTCTGGATGATTGCGTACTGCTGGTGGCAACTTGGCGAGGTCTGAATCCAGACCTACACATAAGAAGGATGCTTTATTGCGAATCTGCTCGGTGAGTGATTGGGTTGTCATATCAGTTCGCCAGAAACTTTAAGTTTTTCGGTGTTGTAATGCAATTGGGTTTCGTCGACCAACTTGTCGAGATCCCCATTGACAATGTTTTGTAGATCGTAAAGTGTAAGGCCAATGCGGTGGTCGGTTACACGACCTTGCGGATAATTATAGGTACGAATCTTTGCAGAGCGATCTCCAGAAGACACCATGGCACTTCGCTTGGCAGAATCTTCTTCCAGCTTTTTGCTCAGTTCAAGTTCATACAGACGAGAACGGAGTACTTTAAGTGCCTTTTCCTTGTTTTTATGTTGAGATTTCTGATCTTGACATTGTGCGACAATCCCTGTTGGGATATGTGTGAGCCGTACAGCAGAATAGGTTGTATTGACTGACTGTCCACCAGGGCCCGAAGAACAGAACAAATCGAGACGAACCTCATTCATATCGATTTCGATATCAAATTCCTCCGCTTCTGGCAAAACCATCACCGTAGCAGCAGAGGTGTGTACCCGGCCTTGTGTTTCGGTTTGGGGAACCCGCTGCACACGGTGCACGCCAGACTCAAATTTCATGGTGCCATATACATCTGTACCAGATACCTCCATGATGATTTCTTTGAATCCACCTGCAGTACCTTCACTCAAATCAACAACACTCACTTTCCACCCCTTACTTTCGCAGTATTTGGTGTACATCCGATACAGGTCTCCAGCAAAAATCGATGCCTCGTCCCCACCTGTACCCGCGCGGAGTTCCATGACGATATTCTTCGCGTCCTCAGGGTCTTTGGGGATCAACATAAAGCGAATGGTTTCTTCAAGTTCTGGAAGCTTAGATTTGACTTCCTCCAACTCCTCTTTTGCCATATCAGTCATTTCAGGATCCGATCCATCAGAGATGATTTCTTCTGCTTCCTGTTGTCTTTGGGTCAGATTGAGATATGCAGTTCGTTTTTCCATCAAGGCGCTCAAATCTTTGTACTCCCGATTGAGAGCGACATAGCGTCTCTGGTCGGCGATGATATCGGGTTGAATTATCAAATCCGAAACTTCGTCGAAACGCTGCTTTACAATGGCCAAACGGTCGATCATTGGGCAAAGTTACGACAAAATCACGCAACGGGTCACTCGTGAAAAGACGTAATTAAAGTGAGATGCAGAATGAATTTTAAGGTGTTCTCATATAGTAACTATTTTTAACACTTTTTTATAACAAAATCGGCTTTTTGACCCTTTTTTTCGGCTTTTTATGATGCCAAGCTAAACTGCGAGTTCTAGTTTCATAGGATTAAACAAAACATATACTATGAAACAATCAATTCAATATGGCATCGTATGGTTGCTGGGGATTGGGAATGAGAAAATACATACACCCTAAAAGATCCTGGTGGGAATATTATTATTCAGGATGGTAGTGGAGATGGAAGTAGAGACAATGGACCAGCAAGTGGAGAACAGTTTAACAAATGTGAGTAGAAGTCCTTTTATATTCATCCATAACTAAGAGAAAAAAACCCCTCTCCTGAGGGGTTTTTTAATACCCAAACTCCCCATAGGGAGACAAAATCGTGAGTTGTTTTTTTGGTGAGGCCTCTACCCGACCGACAACCTGGGCATCTACTCCGAAAGACTGAGAAATTGAAATCAGTGTATCGGAAATTGCTTCGGGCACATACAGCTCCATACGGTGTCCCATATTAAAGACCTGATACATTTCTTTCCAGTCCGTTCCAGACTGCTCTTGAATCAGTTTAAACAAAGGGGGCGTTTCAAACAAATTGTCTTTGATGACATGAAGATCATCGATAAAGTGTAAAATTTTGGTTTGGGCTCCCCCACTGCAATGCACCATTCCGTGGATCTGCTTCCGATCTACTTGATTTAAAATCGCTTTGACAATGGGTGCGTAGGTTCGTGTTGGGGAAAGTACCAACTTGCCTGCATCTAGCGGCGTATCTGTCGCGTCGCTCAATGATTTTTGTCCTGCATACACCAACTCTTCTGGTACACTGGGATCAAAACTTTCTGGATATTGTTGGGCAAGCGTTTTGGAAAAGACGTCATGTCTGGCAGAGGTGAGTCCATTGCTTCCCATTCCACCGTTGTATTCGCTTTCATAGGTGGCTTGTCCAAAGGAAGCCAAACCAACAATCACATCTCCGGCCTGAATGCGGGCATTGTCAATCACATCGGATCGGTTCATGCGAGCGGTAACCGTTGAATCCACAATAATCGTACGTACCAAATCCCCAACGTCGGCGGTCTCCCCGCCTGTGCTGTAGATATGTACGTCGTATTTGGCCAAATCTGCTATCAACTCTTCTGTTCCCTGAATAATGGCAGCAATGACCTCACCGGGAATGTTGTTTTTGTTTCGTCCAATGGTCGATGACAACATGATATTGTCCGTCGCACCTACACATAGTAAATCATCGATGTTCATGACCAGCGCATCTTGCGCGATCCCTTTCCAAACCGATATGTCTCCTGTTTCTTTCCAATACATATAGGCCAGCGAAGACTTGGTTCCAGCTCCATCAGCATGCATAACGATGCAAGAATTGGGGTCATTCGTCAAATGGTCAGGAACGATTTTACAGAACGCTTTGGGGAACAACCCTTTGTCAATAGAGGCAATGGCCTTGTGAACATCATCTTTGGTTGCGGAAACCCCACGTTGGATGTACCGTTGGTCGGACATGAATGGTATTTTTTACAAAGATATCCGTTTGTTTGTTAGCGCAAAAACAAAAGTTCACGATACTTGACCATAGACCATAATTCATCGTCAACAAGAAGCTCGAGTCGGTCAGAGTGATAGCGGATTTCATCAAAAAATGGCAACACCTCATTGCAATACAGCTGTGCCCGTTGGTCATTGTTGGATATGGCATTGGCTTTTTTACGTGCGTTAATCATATCGGTTACTCCTCGATTGATATTGGCGATATAAGAGGAGATCTTTTCGATGAGCTCCATTTGCTCACTGGCATGTTTGGCGTATTCTGAACCATAGATTTCTTTTAGCCCACGCACATTCTCGATCAGTGTATTTTGATACTTTATCGCTGTGGGGATGATATGGTTTCGCGCAATATCCCCAAGCACGCGACTTTCAATCTGGATCCGCATAACATATTCCTCCACATGGATTTCATAGCGAGCACGAACTTCTGTGGCATTCATCACACCCATATCCTCAAAAAGAGAAATGCTTTGCTTTTCCACGCGTGCTTTTAAGGCATCTGGCGTTTTTGGGGTATTGGAAAGACCTCTTCGTTTGGCTTCTTTTGCCCAAGTTTCACTGTAGCCATCCCCTTCAAATAGTATGGGGCGTAGTTTTTTGATATAATCTCGTAAAACATTAAAAATCGCATCGTCTTTTTTGAGTTTTTTGGTTTTTATCAGCTTGTCGACCTCTTTTTTAAAGGCTTTCAGTTGACTAGCAACAACAGTGTTTAGCACCGTCATCGGATTGGCACAATTGGCAGAAGAACCGACCGCTCGAAACTCAAATTTATTACCTGTAAATGCAAAGGGTGACGTTCGATTTCGATCCGTATTATCCAAAAGAATTTCGGGTATTTTACCAACCACATTCAATTTTAAATCTGTTTTCTCTTTGGGCGAAAGTTTTCCTTCAGATACATTCTCTAAATCGTCTAACACTTTGGTTAAGTGTTCTCCAATAAATACAGACAGTATGGCTGGTGGTGCCTCATTGGCCCCGAGTCGATGATCATTGCTCGCGCTTGCTACTGAAGAGCGAAGAAGGAATTCATAATCCTTAACTGCTTTGATGGTATTGATAAAAAAGGTCAGAAACTGGAGGTTTCTCATCGGCGTTTTCCCTGGACTCAACAAGTTGACACCAGTATCTGTTTGCAAAGACCAGTTGTTGTGTTTTCCAGAACCGTTGATCCCTGCAAATGGTTTTTCATGCAACAACACTTTAAGGTTGTGCCTACTGGCAATTTTGCCCATGATGTCCATAAGCAATGCATTGTGATCAACCGAAAGATTGGCTTCTTCAAAAATCGGTGCCAATTCAAATTGGTTTGGTGCCACTTCATTATGTCGTGTTTTAACCGGAATTCCGAGCAACATGGACTCATGCTCAAGCTCTCGCATAAACGATAAGGCGCGGTTTGGGATAGAACCAAAATAGTGATCATCGAGCTGTTGGCCTTTAGCAGGTGCATGACCAAGAAGGGTACGACCAGTGAGTACGAGATCAGGGCGACTTTGCGCAAGTGATTTATCAATCAAGAAATATTCTTGTTCCCAACCAAGTGTAGCAATAACCTTGTTGACTGTTTTATCAAAATACTGAGCGACACCAGTTGCAGCTTGATCAACAGCATGTAAGGCACGTAATAAAGGGGTTTTGTTGTCTAGGGCTTCCCCCGTGTATGATACAAAAACGGTGGGGATACACAAGGTTGTTCCGTAAATAAAAGCTGGTGAAGATGGGTCCCAAGCAGTATATCCACGTGCTTCAAATGTATTGCGAATGCCACCACTTGGAAAACTCGAAGCATCGGGCTCTTGTTGAGAGAGCTGTGCGCCATCAAAATTTTCGAGGGCAGTCCCATCCGAAGTTAGGTCAAAAAAGGCATCGTGCTTTTCGGCTGTTGCTCCAGTGAGGGGTTGAAACCAGTGTGTGTAGTGAGTGGCTTGTTTGGATAACGCCCAATCACGCATCGATGCAGCGACGTGGTCGGCCACTTTGCGATCGATTTGCCCACCTTTATCAATGGCCATGCAAACTTGCTCATATGCCTCCTTTGTCAGGTAGGCACGCATGGCATTTTTATCAAAAACATGATTGGCAAAAAGTTGAGAACGATCTTGATGGGCCAATGGCTCAATAGGTTGTCTTTGGGACGCATTTTGAACTGCAGTAAAGCGAATTGTTGACATAACGGTAGATTTTATTCAAAAATACGTAATAATGCCAATTGACTGTCTTTAATTATGCAATATTCTCAATATGAATTATGAATATTAAGAAAAAATAAATTTACCCCTATCAAAAATAGGGTGTTCATAAAACTAGTATTAATGTTTATAGTTTACCCCCACAACTTTGACAGGGGGAGTCAAAAAAATATACATTTGTGCGGTAAAAATAATATTATGAGTAAGTCAAAAGTTGAATATTTATGGTTAGATGGGTACAAGCCCACTGCCAATTTACGCGGTAAAACAAAAATAATTGAAAATTTCAGTGGTAAGCTTGAAGATGTACCGATGTGGGGGTTTGATGGGAGTTCTACTCAGCAAGCCATTACAGGTTCTTCAGACTGCTTACTCAAACCAGTAGCTATCTATCCCGATCCAGCTCGTAGAGATGGGTTTTTGGTTATGACTGAGGTATTGAATCCTGATGGATCAGCTCACGAGTCAAATGGTCGTGCGATGATCGATGACGATGATGATGATTTCTGGTTTGGATTTGAGCAGGAATATTTCCTTTGGGATCCAGAAACGAATCTTCCTCTTGGATTTCCAAAAGATCAAACACCACAGGGTCAATTTTATTGTTCTGTAGGTGGAAGCAATGCTTTCGGTAGAGAAATTATGGATCGTCACCTCGATCTGTGCCTAGATGCTGGAATCAATGTGGAAGGTACAAACGCCGAGGTTGCTCCAGGACAATGGGAGTATCAAACTTTTGCGCAAGGTGCTGCAAAAGCAGGGGATGAAATGTGGGTAGCCCGTTATATCCTTGAGCGTTTGGCTGAGGAGTATGGTTTATCAATCAATTACCATCCAAAGCCATTAGGCGCTACAGACTGGAATGGATCTGGAATGCACGCAAACTTCTCGAATACAACCTTAAGAACTTGTGGTTCTAAAGAAACATATGAGACCATTTGTGAGGCTTTCCGTCCTGTCGTGAAAGAACATATCGAAGTTTATGGAGCTTACAACGACCAACGATTGACAGGAGACCACGAAACACAATCTATCGATGAGTTTAGCTATGGTGTTTCTGACCGTGGTGCATCAATCCGCATTCCAATTATGACAGTTGAAAAAGGCTGGAAAGGTTGGTTAGAGGACAGAAGACCTGCTTCAAACGGTGATCCTTATAAAATTGCAGCTAGAATTATCAAAACGGTAAAGTCTGCAAAGGTTTAGTTTTCAAATGCAAACCAAGATTAAAAAGCACCTTTTTTAGGTGCTTTTTTTAGTTTAGAGTATTGGCAATAAATGCGATGTAGACTACAAGTAAAATTAGACCGTCACGCCAGTAGATTTGCATTTTCTTAGGCGAAAAAACCAATGGGATTAAAAGCGCAGCAATTCCAATCATCACATAGATATCAAAATCGAGTAAGACATGATCAACTACAGCCAATGGATGAATGAGGGCCGTAATTCCCAGTACAGCAAGAATATTAAATAGGTTTGAACCTAGAAGATTCCCAATAGAAATCGCATTTTCACGCTTGGCTATCGCAACAAGCGAAGCTGCAAGTTCTGGCACACTGGTTCCGACTGAAACCACTGTTATCCCGATAACTCTTTCGCTTACCCCGAGTTGACTTGCAACATTGACAGCACCATTGACCAACAAGTCCGATCCGAGGGCCAGAAATGCGGAGCCAAATACAATTAACAACAAAATTTTTGGCCATGACAGTAACGACTCTAAATCATCGGCAACAAAATCTGCGTGCTCCTTTCGTCGCAATAGGTAGAATAGCATCAGTATAAGCAGTGTAACCAATGCAAGTCCTTCAAGTGCAGTGATGGTTCCATTTTGAATAAACGCCCATAAAATAATAGAGGCGATGAACATCATTGGCCAATCGGACTGGTAAAAGCTTTTGGTAACCTGGATTCGGGTAAATAATAATACGATACCCAAGACAAGACCAAGATTGGCAATATTTGAGCCCACCACATTCCCCAATGCCAGGTCAGGGTATCCCGCCAAGGCAGAACGCACACTCACAATGAGTTCAGGAAGTGAGGTCGCAAAAGACACTACGGTCATTCCGATAATAAATTTTGGAATGGCAAATCGGTTTGAAGTCCCAACAGCTGCCCGTAACAACCACTCGCCACCAACAATGAGCCCAACGAGTCCTGCTACAATTTTTAATACATCCATTCCCATATTGCGAAGATACAACACAAGAGTTTTTGTATTTTTGATTATGAAAAAATTCTTTTTCCAAGTTCTAGCAAAGTTGAACAAAGCCGTTCTACCGAGTTTGTCCAAGAAAGGGGTAGATCTCGCCAAGGCCTCCAAGGTACAATTGGCTCTTATTGGGTGGAGATCTTATGTGACAATGCGGGCTTTATAGTTTTGTAAACAAGGTAAAATAGGATATATTTGCCGACGCAAAAGGCCTCGTGGCGCAACTGAATAGCGCATCTGATTACGGCTCAGAAGGTTGCAGGTTTGAATCCTGCCGAGGTCACAGATTATTCCTTAGAACAATTTCTTATATCTGGGACTATTTTTTTTATTGTACATCTCTAATTCCACTCAAAAAGTCCGAACTACTGTATGTTTGGGTCACGGATTATTCCCAAAAATAATTTTTTATTTCTGGGAATATTTTTTTAATACATATTCTTATTAAACTCACAAGCGAATCCTTAAATCTTGTTTATTAGAAATAAAACTGAAAAGTAAATTATAGCTTTTTAAACAGCAAAAACTTCATTTTCATTTTTAAATGACTTAAACTCTAGGTTATATCCATCAGGGTCATTTACAAAGA
>CAXRDL010000020.1:0-3028 GCA_964229535.1 Flavobacteriaceae bacterium
TCTATGATGACATTTTCAAGCAAAGCACCTTTTTTGATCGCATCAAAAATATCGGGCTCTTTTTGTCTTGACAAATCGATGACCTTGGCATAGCAACCACCTTCAAAATTAAAGACTTTGTTGTCTGGAGTCCAACCGTGCTCATCATCTCCGATCAATCGCCGATTTGCATCTGCGGATAGCGTTGTTTTTCCGGTTCCTGAAAGCCCAAAAAACAAAGTAGTAGTTCCATCATCGTCCACATTGGCAGAGCAGTGCATGGGCAATACATTTTCTGTTGTGGGCAAGCTGTAATTCAGTACTGAAAAAATAGACTTTTTGATTTCTCCAGTATATCCACTACCACCAATAAGGATGACTTTTTTGGAAAAGTTGACAATGGTAAAGTTAGACTGTCTTGTATGGTCAATTTTTGGATCGGCCTGAAAACTGGGAATGTTGAGTACGAGCCAGTCGTGCTGAAAGTTTTTCAACTCCTCCTCGTCAGGTTGAATAAACATATTGTGCACAAAAAGATTGGCCCAAGGGGTTTCATTAAAGATTCGTATGCCAATGCGGTATCGTTTATCGGCTCCTGCAAACACATCCCTTGCATACAGGGTTTTGTTTGTCAGAGATGCCAACATTTTTTTATAAAGAGAATCAAAGTCTTGGGGTGAGAATGGAATATTGATATCTCCCCACCAAACCCGCTCAGATGTGATGTTGTCTTTGACGAGATACCGATCTTTTGGAGAACGACCTGTAAATTTTCCTGTTTGTACGACGAGCGCACCCGTATCACTGATTGTCCCTTGCTTCTTTTCGACTGTTTTTTTGGTGAGTTCATCAGCGCTTAACTGATAATAGGCTGATATGATTTGGTCATGGTTTGGCCAAATCTGTAAAGGTTGGGGAATTGACATATAAATCATTTTAGTCTAACATAGCTAGACAATGGTTGATATATCAAATTTAACAAAAACCTTGAGTTTTGTTACAAAAAATAAGTGGAATTGGTTTACGAGCTAAATAATGCTTGTATTTTTTCTTGCTCTTCTTGGGCAAGCTCTGCATCGACGAGGATACGCCCACTATGCTCATCAGTAATGATCTTTTTCCGAGATGCGATTTCAAGCTGTACCTGTGGTGGAATGGTAAAGAAAGAACCCGCTGAAGCACCGCGCTCTATAGGCACTACGGCCAGACCGTTTCGTACGGAAGATCGTATTCTTTTGTAGGTAGCGACCAAACGCTCTTCTACTTTCTTTTCAAATTCTGCTGATTTTTTGAGAAGCAAGTCCTCTTCTTTTTGCGTTTCTGCTAAGATGGCGTCGAGTTCTTCTTTTTTGTGTTTGAGGTGGTTTTCTCTTTCTCCGAGTTTCTCCTCGGCTTGTGCCAACTCTTCTTTCTTTTTTTCGATTAATTCTTTGAGTTGATTAATCTGCTTATCTGCGAGTTGAATTTCAAGCTCTTGATACTCAATTTCTTTATTTAAAGACTCATAAGCGCGATTGTTACGAACATTCTCTTGTTGCTCTCCGTATTTTTTGATCAGCCCTTTTGAAGTTTCAATGGCATTTTTTTTGACCTTGATCTCATCGTCATAGGCCTTGATTTCTGTATTGGTGTTTTCAACACGTTTGGTTAATCCAGCGACATCGTCTTCTAAATCCTCTACTTCTAGAGGGAGTTCACCACGAACACTTCGAATTTTGTCAATTTGTGCGTCGATAAGTTGTAAATCATATAGCGCCCGCAGACGCTCTTCTACAGAAATCTCAGTTTTTTTTGCCATGCTTACAGATATTTTATTGGATTCGTATCTACTTCCGATAAAAGAATGGCAAAATTAGGCAATTTTTCTGTAAGATGGTTAAGGATTAACTTTTTTGTGTGCTGCTCTGTTTCGTAATGCCCAGCGTCCACAACTAAGAAGCTTTGATTTCCCTCATAAAAATCGTGATATTTCAGATCTGCAGTGATATAGGCATCTGCTTTTTTACTTTTCGCAGCTTGAATCGCAAAGCTCCCAGACCCTCCGAGCACAGCCACGCGCGCTATGTCGTTTGTAACCAAATGACTATGTCGTAGGATAGGGGTTTTGAGGGTTTTTTTGACAAAATCCAAAAATGCTTTCGGGCTCATGCTTTTCGGTAAATCCCCAATCATTCCCATCCCAAGGTTTTGGTTGGTATTTATTAATGAAGTGATTTCATAAGCAACTTCCTCATAGGGATGGTTGGAAAGAAGTGTTTCAATGATTTGAGATTCTAAATGCTTTTGAAAGACCATTTGAATTTGGCTTTCGTCTTCGATATGCCGTTCCCCTTTTTTGCCGACATAAGGGGTACTGTTTTGCGATGGACGAAAACTCCCATCTCCGCCCGAAGAAAAACTACATTCATCGTAATTACCCAGCTTTCCAGCACCAGCAGCAAATAGGGCATTTCGAACATGCTCTGCTTGTGCTTTGGGAACATAAAAATTCAATTTCTTTAGCGTATTCTCTTTTGGCAAAAGCACGGAGGTGTTGGTGAGTCCCAATGCTTGGCTCAACCCAAAGCTAACGCCATACGCCTGATTGTCCAAAGCGGTGTGAATGGCATAAATGGCCACATCGTTTTTGATCGCTTGTCGAACAGCTCTCACCACGTGAGAGTTTCCCGTAAACCTTTTGAGTCCTTTAAATAGAATCGGGTGAAAACAAACAATGAGATTGCAATTTCTCTCAATGGCTTCATCAACCACTTCAACCAAACAATCATGGGTCACGAGAACACCACTGGTCTCATCATTTGGATTTCCAACGAGCAACCCCACATTGTCAAAATCCTCTGCATAGTGTAGGGGTGCCCATGCTTCAAGAATCTGTGTAATCTGATGAATCTTCATATCGAACCCAAAGATAAATGTTATAATTTTGTTTTATGAATCTTCTGAGGAAGTCTTTGTTTCCGCTTAGTTTATTATATGATGTTGTGACACGGGTTCGCAATGCTGCTTTCGATAAGCAATGGTTGCATCAGAGTCAGTTTGCTGTTCCAAC
>CAXRDL010000021.1:0-8197 GCA_964229535.1 Flavobacteriaceae bacterium
CAGTACCATTGATGTGTTGATCAACAATGCGGGAATCACCAAGGACAATCTGCTGATGCGTATCTCGGAAGAGGACTTTGACAAAGTGATTGAAGTCAATTTAAAATCTGTTTTCAACCTCACCAAAGCTGTTCAGCGCACGATGTTGAAGCAGCGACATGGCAGTATCATCAACATGAGCTCTGTTGTTGGCTTAAAGGGGAACGCTGGGCAATCAAATTACGCAGCATCCAAAGCGGGAATTCGTGGCTTTTCGAAGTCTGTTGCCCTTGAACTTGGATCGCGAAACATCCGTTGCAACGTGATTGCTCCGGGCTTTATCGAAACAGAAATGACTGCAAAACTTTCAGAAGAAGTTGTCGCAGGATGGCGTGCTGGAATTCCGCTCAAGCGGGGTGGAACGCCAAATGACGTAGCCAATGCATGCGTATTTTTGGCTTCGGACTTGTCGAGTTACATCACTGGACAGGTAATCAATGTAGATGGTGGAATGCTTACTTAACTTTTTAATATATATCAATGAATAAATTACCTAAACTCGGACTACCAATCACTGTGCTGATTTTTGTTGCACTCCTTTTTCTTTTCCGATCTGCAGTCAATATCGGCTACGGAGAGGCAGGAGTTGTGTGGAAGCGATTTGGTGGGGGTACCGTAACTGACAAGCCCGCATTATCAGAGGGTTTTCATATCATCGCACCTTGGAACAAGGTCTATGTCTATAACATCAAGCAACAAGAAGAATTTGAAAGCGGTATGCGTGTTTTGTCTTCTAACGGTCTTGAAATTTCACTCGATGTTTCTGTGCTTTATCAACCAATTATCGAAGATTTGGGACTGTTGCACAAAACCAAAGGAGAAGACTATCTCAATATTGTAATCGTTCCCGAAATTCGAGCAGTCGCTCGTTCGGTGATTGGGCGTTATACCCCCGAACAGTTGTACTCGTCCAAACGCGACGCGATTCAAAACGAAATCTATGAGGAAACCAAAAAGAAAGTAGAGCCACAGCATGTACAAATCAATTCGGTATTGGTACGTGACGTGACCCTACCACCTTCAATCAAAGAAGCGATTCAACGTAAACTCACCCAGGAGCAAGAAGCACTGGAATACGAGTTTCGTTTGGAAAAGGCAAAGCAAGAAGCTGAGAAAGTACGGATTGAGGCAGAAGGTAAAGCACTCGCAAACCGGATCCTAAATGCTTCCCTAACCCGAAATATCCTTCTTGAAAAGGGGATAGAAGCAACCCTGCAACTGTCAGAATCGACCAATGCGAAAGTGATTGTGATCGGAAGTGGAGAAGATGGTTTACCCATAATTTTGGGCAATCAATAGGTTTTTTTCAAAATTTTGTTTGATATTTGCAATCGAAATGAAAAAAAACACACATATCCATCACTTAGTTGCCTTGTCTCAGACGAGTTGAGTTGGATATGATATAACTTATTCAAAACCCGTTTGAGATTCAAGCGGGTTTTTTTGTTTGTATAAATTGAAATCGTGAAAAAAAAGTTACACATCGCCGTTCAAAAGTCAGGAAGACTACATGATGAATCATTGAAACTCCTCAATGACTGTGGAATTTCTATCGATAATGGAAAGGACCAGTTAAAAGCCGTCGCTCGTAATTTCCCTATGGAAATCTTCTACTTGCGCAATGGGGATATTCCTCAATATCTCCGTGACGGAGTCGTTGATATTGCGATTATCGGCGAAAACCTGCTGATTGAAAAAGGAAACGATATCTCCATCAAAGAAAAGTTAGGTTTTTCGAAATGTCGAGTATCAATCGCCATTCCAAAAGACGATGCCTACAAGGGCATTGAAAGTTTGACAGGGAAGAAAATTGCAACTTCTTATCCAAATACCGTCGAAGGATTTCTTGCGGAAAAAGGAATTGACGCTGAACTTCACATCATCAATGGTTCGGTCGAAATTGCACCAAACATCGGCTTGTCCGATGCGGTTTGCGATATTGTTTCCAGTGGTTCTACCTTGTTTAAAAACAACCTTAAAGAAGTCGAGGTATTGTTTAAATCCGAAGCCGTTCTGGCAGCTAGCAGTACCTTGGGTGATGAAAAGAATGATATTTTAAAAAAATTGCAATTCCGCATTCAGTCCGTACTCAAAGGGCGTCAGTCAAAGTATATTTTGATGAATGTACCCAATGAGAGTATTGAAAAGATATCGTCGATACTCCCCGTATTAAAATCTCCAACGGTATTGCCTTTGGCCGAACCCGGGTGGAGCTCACTTCACTCTGTGGTCAATGAGGGGACGTTTTGGGAAGTCATCGACGAGTTAAAAGCAGCTGGTGCGCAAGATATTTTGGTTTGCCCAGTAGAAAAAATGGTCTTATGAAAACGGTTTTGAGTCCAACTACCGATCAATGGGGTGAGCTAACTGCACGCCCAACGGCATCTTTAGACGATGTCATGCCAGTTGTGGACGAAGTCTTTGGCGCAATTCAACGGCAAGGCGATCAAGCCATTCAGGCCTATAGCCAAAAATTTGATAGCTATCAACCTGAGCGCATTGAAGTTGACCTATCCGATCTAAAAAGCGCTCAAAACGAGTTATCAGCTGATTTGCGAGCTGCAATTGATAAGGCCTATGACAATATCTACGCCTTCCACAAAGCGCAGCAAACCGATCGAGTACAGCTTGATGTGCAAGAGGGGGTATCATGTTGGCAAGAGAAACGACCAATTGAGAAAGTCGGACTTTATATCCCAGGAGGGACAGCTCCTTTGTTTTCTTCTATACTTATGCTTGCCATTCCTGCTACCATTGCTGGTTGTCGTGAAATCGTATTGTGTACGCCACCAAATCAATCGGGACAACTTGCGCCAGCCATCCGCTATGCGGCTTATAAATGCGGCGTTACCCGCTTATTTCAAGTCGGGGGGATCCAAGCCATCGGTGGAATGACCTTTGGCACAGAGACGATTCCACAAGTTTATAAGATATTGGGGCCCGGTAATCAATATGTTACTGCTGCCAAACAAAAAGCAACGCAATACGGCGTTTCAATCGATATGCCCGCCGGCCCGAGTGAGTTGCTGGTCGTCGCAGACGAAACAGCAGTACCTTCTTATGTCGCAGCAGATTTACTGTCACAAGCAGAGCACGGGACAGATAGTCAAGTGGTATTGGTCAGCACCAGTCAAGATACCATTGACAAGGTAAAAGACGAAGTGCAAAAGCAGTTGGAGGCACTTCCTAGAAAAGAAATCGCTGCACAAGCGCTTGCAAACTCAACGGCCATTTACTTTGCTGATGAATCCGATGCCATTGCTTTTATCAACGAGTACGGACCTGAACACTATATCATTTGCATGGCCAACGAAGACAAGTTTGTCGAAGGGGTGGCCAACGCTGGATCAGTGTTTATTGGGAATTATACTCCTGAAAGTGCGGGTGATTACGCTTCGGGGACCAATCACACCTTACCGACCAATGGGTACGCCAAACAATACAGTGGAGTCAACTTGGATAGTTTTCTCAAGGCAATTAGCTTTCAAAAAATAAGCGAGATAGGCTTGAAAGACCTTGGACCCTCTATAGAAACCCTAGCTGATGCAGAGGGCTTGTATGCACACAAAAACGCTGTAAGTCTTCGATTAAAAGATTTGACATGAGTTTTGATCTCCAAAAACTAGTTCGCTCACACATTGCTGATTTACAGCCATATTCCTCGGCGCGGGACGAATTTGACCCTGTTGAGAGAGAGGTTGTGTATTTGGATGCGAATGAGAATCCATTTGACAATGGTGTAAACCGTTATCCCGATCCGCAACAGCGAAAGCTAAAAGAAGTCATCGCAAGGCGCAGAGGAGTAGCTGTCAATCAATTGCTTCTCGGCAATGGAAGTGACGAGGTTTTAGACTTAATTTTTCGTGCGTTTTGCATTCCAAATCAAGACAAAATCATTGTGATGCCTCCAACATATGGCATGTATAGAGTGCTTGCAAACATCAATTGTATTTCTTTAGATGAAGTGCCTTTAAATAATGATTTTCAGTTAGTTACAAAAGATATTCTCAACCAGATTTCGACCCAAACCAAAGCGATATTCCTGTGTTCTCCCAACAATCCAAGTGGCAATTCATTTCGCCGAGAGGACATCCTTACTTTACTACAATCTTTTACTGGTCTAGTGATGATTGATGAGGCATATATCGACTTTTCTACGCAAAAAAGTTTGGTTTCGGACTTATCATCCTATCCCAACTTAATTATCACCCAAACCCTTTCCAAGGCCTATGGGCTAGCGGGAATTCGGCTTGGCATCTGTATCGCAAGTGAGGAGATTATCGATATTCTCAACAAAATCAAACCCCCATATAATATCAATTCATTGACCCAAGAGCGCGCCATTTCTGCTTTAGAGGATTGGGATACAACCCAAGGGCAAATCACACAGCTTATTGCAGAAAGAAAGGGTCTGTTTGCACAGCTAGAGAAGATTTCCTTTGTTGAAAAGGTTTATCCGAGTGATGCGAATTTCCTTTTGGTGCGGGTTGATGATGCCAACAAACGATATGCTCAACTTATCGAAAATGACATCGTTGTGCGCAACCGCAGTAAGCAAGTGGGGTGTGAAAACTGCCTTCGTTTCTCTGTTGGAACACCCCAAGAAAATCAAATATTGATAGAAACATTAAATCGCTTGTCATCATGAAAAAGGTCTTATTTATCGATCGTGATGGGACGCTGGCACTAGAGCCAGAGGACTATCAGCTTGACAGTTTTGAAAAATTGACGTTTTACCCTGGTGTATTTACCTATCTCGGACGTATTGCGAAAGAGTTGGACTACACCCTTGTCATGGTTACCAACCAAGACGGCTTGGGCACCGGTAGCTTCCCGGAGGAGCAATTTTGGCCTGTGCATAATCATTTGATGGATGCGATGAAAAACGAAGGGATTATTTTTGAGGAAGTCTGTATTGACAAAAGCTTCCCAGCAGATCAAGTGCCCACGCGCAAACCCGAAACGGGCTTGTTAACGGCTTATTTGTCTGGAGATTATGATTTAGAGAATTCCTTTGTCATCGGAGACCGCTTGAGCGATATGCAATTGGCGGTCAACCTCGGTGCTCAAGGTATTTTGCTGCAACACGATGAACGTCTTAACGAAACTCCTGACAAGGCCACCAAAGCAGCCATTGCGTTAACGACTGCCAACTGGAGTGAAGTTTACACCATGCTCAAAGCTGGTCAACGCTTGTGTACACACAATCGCACAACCAAAGAAACGGATATTTCGATAGCGCTTAACCTCGACGGAACGGGACAAAGCACTATCGATACAGGAATTGCATTTTTTGATCACATGCTCGATCAATTGGCACGTCACGGAGGGATTGATATCGAATTGACCACCAAGGGCGATTTGGAAGTCGATGAGCACCACGCCATTGAAGATACTGCTATTGCTTTAGGAGAAGCCTTTGCAATGGCTTTAGGAGACAAACTCGGAATCGAGCGTTATGGATTTTGCTTACCGATGGATGATTGCCTAGCGCAAGTCGCCATTGACTTTGGTGGGCGGTCTTGGTTGATGTGGGACGCCAAATTTAAACGGGAACTGATTGGTAAAATGCCAACCGAGATGTTTTTTCACTTTTTTAAATCCTTTGCCGATGGGGCAAAGGCCAATTTGAATATCAAAGCAGAAGGACACAATGAGCACCACAAAATTGAGGCGATTTTTAAGAGCTTTGCCAAAGCCATCAAAGCAGCCATACAGCGCGATCCTGAAAAGTTGATTCTACCTTCTACCAAAGGACAGTTATGAGTGTAGCCATTATCGATTATGGGGCTGGAAATATCCAGAGTATTCGTTTTGCTTTGGAACGTTTGGGAGTTTCGGCCACACTGTCTAGTGATCCAGAAATCATCCAATCGGCTTCTCATGTCATTTTCCCAGGAGTAGGGGAAGCGAGCTCGGCGATGGCGAAACTCAAAAGCACAAAGTTTGACACACTCATTCCAGAGTTGACACAACCTGTTCTAGGCATCTGTCTGGGGATGCAGTTGATGTGTAACAGTTCCGAAGAGGGAAATACAATGGGCTTGGGAATCTTTGATACCGAAGTGGTTCGGTTTTCGACCACACGCAATGTACCGCATATGGGTTGGAATGAGGTCAAAGGCAGTGGGGTGTTGTTTGAAAAAATCCCAAACGACAGTCATTTTTATCTGGTGCACAGCTACTATGCCAAACCCAATGAAAATACGGTTGGACACTGTCTTTATGATATCAATTTTGCTGCAGCAATGGCAAAAAACAACTTTTATGGCACCCAATTTCACCCAGAAAAGAGTGGAGCTATGGGTGCACAACTTCTACAAAATTTTTTGTCATTATGATCATCGTACCAGCAATTGACATTATTGACGGACAGTGTGTACGCTTGACAAAAGGTGCATACGACACCAAAACCGTTTATAGTGATTCTCCCGTTGAAGTTGCCAAACGGTTTGAAGGCGCTGGACTGACACACCTGCACGTGGTTGACCTTGACGGAGCTCGTGCCAAGCATATTGTCAATGCGAAGGTTTTGGAGGCCATTGCCACCCAAACCAACTTGCAAGTGGATTTTGGTGGGGGTATCAAATCTGAGAATGACTTGCAAACTGCTTTTGATTGTGGGGCTGGACAGGTTACCCTTGGGAGTATCGCTGTTGTCGAACCACAACTTGTATTGGAATGGTTGGATCGGTATGGCGCAGATCAACTCATCTTGGGCGCAGACGCCAAAAACCGTCGAATCGCCACGCACGGTTGGGAACAAGATTCAGGGCTTGATGTATTGGATTTTGTAAAGGATTTTACCAAAAGGGGGTTTACAAACGTTTTATGTACCGACGTCGCCAAAGACGGTATGCTAGAAGGTCCTTCTTTGGACTTATACCGCGAGTTGATCAGCGAGGTTGAAGGCTTGTCTCTGATCGCTTCTGGCGGGGTGAGTGCCATGGATGACCTCTATGCATGTCGAGAGCTTGGATGTTCGGCAGCAGTCGTTGGGAAAGCCATCTATGAAGGGAAAATCGGTTTAAATGAATTGGAAACCTATCAACTCAATCAAAGCTGATATGCTCACAAAACGAATCATTCCCTGTTTGGATATTAAAGATGGCCGTACGGTCAAGGGTGTCAATTTTGTCAATCTTCGGGATGCAGGAGACCCTGTTGAACTTGCCCAGCGCTATGCAGAGGAAGGGGCAGATGAGCTCGTATTTCTCGATATTTCAGCTTCTGAAGAAAAACGAAAAACCCTCGCCAAATTGGTTCGGGATGTTGCTCAAGCGATCGATATCCCTTTTACAGTGGGCGGTGGTATCAATGCAATGGACGATGTTGGAATCCTATTGGACAATGGCGCGGACAAAGTTTCAATCAATTCTGCTGCTGTTCGCCGTCCTGCGCTCATCAGTGAGGTTGCCAATCGTTTTGGTACACAATGTGTCGTTGTAGCGATCGATGCCAAACAAATTGCTGAAGAATGGGTTGTTCACCTAGTTGGTGGCAAAGTCCCGACCGAACGAAAGCTATTTTCATGGGCGCAAGAAGCCGTAGATCGGGGTGCTGGAGAATTGCTGTTTACCTCTATGGATCACGATGGGACCAAACAAGGATTTGCCAATACAGTGCTACGAAAACTCAGCGAAACCGTCACTGTTCCTGTCATTGCCTCAGGCGGTGCAGGGACCATGCAACACTTTATTGATACCTTTGTCGAGGGGAATGCAGATGCGGCTTTGGCAGCAAGTGTATTTCACTTTAAAGAAATCAGTATCCCCAAATTGAAAAACGAATTGCGATTACACAAAATACCAATGCGATGATAATCGATTTTAGCAAACACCCTGACGGACTTGTTCCCGCCATCGTACAAGATGCAAACACCAAATGCGTACTGATGTTGGGCTATATGAACCAAGAAGCCGTTACCAAAACAAAAGAGACGCGACAAGTCACTTTTTTTAGTCGCTCCAAAAACCGCCTTTGGACAAAAGGGGAGGAGAGCGGTCATGTATTGACCCTAGTCGATATGGCGGTAGACTGTGATCGTGATGCCCTATTGATTCAGGCCAAGCCCAAAGGTCCTACTTGTCACAAGGGAGATGATACATGCTGGGGCGAAAGCAATACACCCAACTATGGATTTTTGACTGCGTTGGAA
>CAXRDL010000022.1:0-9108 GCA_964229535.1 Flavobacteriaceae bacterium
TTTAAGGAGAGGGTCCTGGGTTCGAGACCCAGCCAAGTCACAACAAGTCCCTCAGCGCACGTGGCGGAACTGGTAGACGCGCTAGGTTGAGGGCCTAGTGGGAGTTAAATCCCGTGGAGGTTCGATTCCTCTCGTGCGCACAAATTTTCCATTTGTAATTTTTTTTTCTATTTTTGTTTAATGTTTGTTAATTAAACATTAAACAAAATGGATCGGGTTAAAACAAGTTTCAGCATAAAAAACCTAGAGCATCTCTCTGGAATTAAAGCCCACACGATTCGGATTTGGGAAAAAAGATACAACCTTTTTGAGCCAGAGCGCACAGAAACGAACATCCGCCTGTACAATCTCGACAGCTTACAAAAGCTTCTCAATGTTTCGATGCTATACAAAAATGGGTTTAAGATTTCGAAAATTGCCAAAATGGAAGCAACCGAAATCAAAGATAAGGTCCACAATATTACCCTACAAAAAAGTCCATATGATTGGTCCCTCGGACTATTTAAACTATCGATGATCAATTTTGATCAGCGTTTGTTTACGAATACTTTTGATGAACTCATGGAAAAAATGAGTTTTGGTGAAATTTATCAATCTATTTTTACGCCACTTATGATTGAACTTGGGGTTTTGTGGCAAACAAACTCCATCAGCCCATCTCACGAGCACTTTATTACCAGCTTAATCAAACAAAAAATACATTCACTCTGTGAAAAGTTACAAGAGAATCAACCTCAAAGTACAGATCAAACTTTTGTCCTCTACCTACCTGACAATGAGATCCACGAATTGGGACTGCTCTATCTCAATTATGAAATTCTTGACCACGGTTACAAAACGATCTTTTTAGGACAATCCGTACCGACAATAAGTTTATCCAATTTTCAAGACAAATCCGACAAAATGATATTTGTTTCCTGTTTTACAATCGAACCAAATCAAGATCGTGCAAATGAGTATCTTGATGAATTTGAAAAAGAGGTTTTATCAACGGAAGGGTCTGAGTTGTGGATTACTGGATACCAAGCACAATATATTGCAAAACCCAAAAACCCTAGGATTCGTATTTTTGAATCTTCTGCCGAATTGATTAAAGAATTATAATTTTTTGTTTAAAGTTGAATAAACAAGAAAAAAATTATAATTTGCAGTTGGTAATTAGAGAAAGCTATTTTGTGAAATCTATTTTTGATTCTGTATCGAAACGATGTAGCAAAGAAATCACGGAGTCTTATAGCACTTCATTTTCTTTGGCTACACGCATGTTATCTTCTGAAATACGCCAAGACATTTACAATATTTACGGTTTTGTCAGATTGGCGGATGAAATTGTTGATAGTTTTCACGATTATGATAAAGTGACACTTCTAGACCGTTTTGAAGACGATTTAGCATATGCACTGACAGAAAAAATCAGTACAAACCCTGTTCTGAATGCTTTCCAAGAGACCGTTCATCGCTACGAAATTGACAAAGAATTCATTGACGCTTTTATGCAAAGCATGCGCTGGGACCTATCAAAAAAGGTTTATCAAACAGATGAGGAGTATAAAAATTACATTTATGGTTCTGCTGACGTCGTTGGATTGATGTGTTTACGGGTTTTTGTCAAAGGAGACCGTAAACTTTTCAACGAATTGAAATCTTCGGCCATGGCACTAGGGTCTGCCTTTCAAAAAGTAAATTTTCTTCGCGATCTCAAAAATGACTACGAACAACTTGAACGATCTTACTTTCCGAATGTAAACCTCAGGGAGCTTGACGAGGCATCAAAGCAGAAAATTATTAACGAGATTGAAGCCGATTTTCATAAAGGCCTCTCTGGAATTTTTAAATTGCCCGATTCGGCAAAATTTGGCGTTTACACTGCCTACAAATATTACCTTCGTCTTTTGAAGAAGTTGAAGCGATTACCCTCTGTTGAAATCAAAAACAAAAGAATACGTGTCGCCAATATCCAAAAAGTGGATGTACTAGCTCGATCTTATGTTCGATACCGATTCAATATTCTCTAATCCATGCTCCTCGCTATTCAGATTTTTATTTTCCTAGCAACATTTGTTTTTATGGAAGCTGTCGCATGGTTTTCACACAAGTATATCATGCATGGTTTTTTATGGTCTCTCCACAAAGACCATCACCACAAAGACCATGATTCTCATTTTGAAAGAAACGATGCCTTTTTCCTATTTTATGCTGCAGTAAGTGCTGGTTTTGTGATTTTATGGGGAGAGTTTGGATTTTGGCCTGGAATGGCAATTGCCTTAGGGATTTTCGCTTACGGTCTCACCTATTTTTTTGTTCATGACATCTTTATCCACCAGCGTGTAAAATGGTTTCGCAATGCCAATACAAGCTACGCAAAAGCAATTCGAAGGGCACACAAAATTCATCACAAAAGCTTAAACAAAGAAAATGGAGAATGCTTTGGCATGCTCTGGGTACCGATGAAGTATTTTAAGAAATAAGCGCTACAAATGCGCCATTTCAATGGCTGCAACCGCTGCTTCTTCCCCTTTATTTCCCAATGATCCTCCGCTTCTCGCACGAGACTGCTCGATTGTATCATCCGTTAACACACAGAAAATAACTGGTACTGTACCCATGGCATTGAGCTGCTGAATTCCGTTAGTCACCCCTTGACAAACATAGTCGAAATGACTTGTTTCACCTCGAATTACGTTGCCAATGGCAATCACAGCATCGTATTTCTTTTCCATTGCAACACGACTAGCGTACACCAATTCAAAGCTACCGGGAACATCAATACGATCAATTTGTTTTGCCTGTTGTTGTTGCAAAATTTGATGGGCTCCCTCAAAAAGACGATCGGTTATTTCACTGTTCCATCGGGAGACGATTAGTGCAAAACGAAAACCTTCAGCACTTGGGAGTGTTTCGTGATCGATATGCTTGCTGTTCTGACTACTCGTTGCCATATTATATGCTGGCTTGACCAAGCAAAGCGTCGATGTGCTTGGCGTCTACCCCACTTGAGAAATCATCTTTAAGGATAGTAAAGTATGCTTTGGCAGTTTTTTTATCTCCAAGTGACAAAGCAACAAGACCGGCTTTACGCAAGTAACGTGGGTAGGTAATTTGATTGTCACTAAACGATAAGGCCTTCTCATAGTAGTTTAAGGCATCTGAAAGTTGATCCAACTCAGCAAAAGCATCACCAATCCCTCCCAAAGCAAGGGGTGCAAGCAAAGGGTCAGAAGAACTAAAATCCTCTAGGTAATCAATCGCTAACTCATATTCACCCAAATGAAGATAAATCATACCCGAACTATAAGTCGCCAAATTGGCTGCAGGTGTTCCATTGTAATTTTCAATAATATCGAGAAAACCATATTTTCCGTTGGCTCCACTTAGTGCATTCTGAAAAAGAGAATCGCGAAGGTCTTCATCAGCCAACCCCTTTTCAAAAAAGTCTTGGGCTTGAAAAATTTCAGTGTTGGCTTCCGCAATTTTAGGATTGAGAATTAAACTTTGATATCCCAAATAACCAAGAACAACAAGTATGATTCCAAAAATCAATCCAAAAATCTGTCGCTGATAAGCTGCAATCCATTGTTCTAATCTTGATGCACCTGTATCGAGATTTGAAAAAACCTCTTCCGTTCTGCTTTCTGTGGCTTGAGAACCCTTGGGGTTTTGCGTTTTCTTAGCACCTCTTTTTTTATATGTGGCCATAGCTTGTAAATCGTGTTTGCAAAAATATGATAATTATTGAAATGAACATTCTACAAAAACGAGCAAAAATCAATAATTTGGTCATGTACAAACTAAAATGCAATCCCTGACCTGTGAAGGAACTATTTTTAGACCAACTTTCCATCGTTAACTACAGAAACCTAACAGGTATCGATTTTAGTTTGGATCGCAATATCAACTGCTTTGTGGGCAATAATGGAGTCGGTAAAACAAATGCTTTGGATGCGATATACTTCCTAGCATTGGGTAAAAGTTACTCCAATAGCATCACAAGTCAAAATATTTCTCATCAAGCCGATTTTAGCATGATCGAAGGCGTTTTTGATAAAAGCGGAAAAAGTTTACGAATTCAATGTCATTTCGAGCGTGAAGGCAAAAAAACCATTAAACGAAATCGCAAGGCCTATAAAAAAATTGCAGATCACGTTGGGCTAATCCCAATAGTGATTATTTCCCCAACCGATAGAGATTTAATTTCTGAAGGAAGCAGCGTGAGAAGAAAGTTTTTGGATCGTACCATTTCTCAATCCAATAAATCCTACTTGCAAAACTTGCTTGCTTACCAGCGCACCTTAAACCAACGAAATGCACTGCTCAAACACTTTGCGTCATCAAACCAGTTTGACAAAGACACCCTCTCGTTATTCAACGAAAAACTTGTCCAGTTCGGGCAGCCCATTCACCAAGCTCGTAAAGAGTTTGTAGAGGGTTTTCAACCGCTTTTCCACAATCGCTATCAGTTTATAAGCGGAGACAAAGAAATCGTTTCGATCAGATTTGAGTCCAAGCTCGATGAGAAGCCCTTTATTGACCTCTTAGAGGAGTCCTTGCAAAAGGACCGCATTTTGCAATACACCAGCATTGGACCCCACAAAGATGATTTGCGTTTTCAAATTGGTGATTTCCCAATCAAAAAATTTGGAAGCCAAGGACAACAAAAAACATTTTTAATCGCTTTGAAGCTCGCCCAATTTGATGTGATCAGAAATCAGATGAATGTATTGCCCATATTGCTATTGGATGATATTTTTGACAAACTGGACGATCGTCGTGTGATGCAAATTATCAATCTGGTCAATGACGATTCTTTTGGGCAGCTATTTGTTACTGACACCAATAAAGAGCGCACCGAAAATATGATTAAACAAACTGCGCAAAGCTATTCGATATTCAGCTTGTAAAATCCATATAAATATGAGTGATGACGCAAAAAAGATCAAATCCATTTTGGGAGAGTTTATTTCCAAAAATGCGCTTACTGATGGAATCGATTCTGCTCGAATTCAAGAGAGTTGGCGTGAGTTATTGGGAGAAAATATCAATGCCTACACCAAAAACATCAGCCTACAGCAAGACGTCCTGGTTGTGAAACTTACCTCTTCTGTACTTCGACAGGAGCTCAGTTATGGGAAAGACAAAATCATCGAAATGATCAATGCATCTCTTGGAAAAGACAAAGTGAGGGATATTCGGTTTATTTAGTAGATCTCCCGTGCGGAAAAGTGAAATACGCACTCAATCTTTGCGTTGTCATCGCTGTCAGATCCGTGAATCGCGTTTCGTCCCACCGATTCCGCAAACAATTTACGAATGGTTCCTTCTGCCGCTTCCTCAGGGTTTGTTGATCCAATAAGTGCTCTAAAATCAGCGACTGCGTTCTCTTTTTCCAACACGGCAGCCACAATCGGTCCGCTGGTCATAAAAGCAACCAATTCACCAAAAAATGGCCTTTCTTTATGCACATCATAGAATGCCTCAGCTTCGCGTTGACTGAGTTGGGACATCTTTAGCCCTCGAATTACAAATCCAGCGGTTGTGATTTTTTCTAGTATGGCACCAACATGGCCGTTTTGGACCGCATCGGGCTTAATCATCGTAAATGTTCTGTTGGACATCTATTTATTTTTTTTTGCAAACCTACTAAAATTTCATAGGTAGTCAACTATGGACTTTAGTTTGTAGTTTTGACATATGATTCGAATCGGATTGATCGGTACTGGAAATGTGGCAATTGCCCTAGCAAGAGAAATCCGTAAACATGAATCATTAACCCTAGTTAAACTCATTGGCAGAGATCAAAATAAACTCCCAAAAGATCTGATTGATATTCCTTTTTCGAAACAATTCAATGCCCTTCCAACATGTGATGTGGTTTTGATTGCAGTTTCTGATCAAGCGATACAACAAGTCAGCAGTCAACTTCCCTTGACAGATGCTGTCGTTGCACACACTTCGGGTGCATCTTCAATGGACTTGCTCAGTAACCACAAACATCGAGGGGTTTTTTACCCCTTGCAAACATTCTCAAAGCAACAGCAGCTAAATTGGTCCAAAATCCCAATACTATGGGAGGGTAACAACACACAAGTGAATGAGAAATTGGAAACCTTATCTCAACTGCTGAGTCCACTTGCTACACAAATCGATGAAAAACAACGCCTAAGTATGCATTTGGCTGCTGTTGTCGTGAATAATTTTACTAATCATTTGTATGCGGAAGCCCATCGCTTTTGTAAGTCTAAACACATGAATTTTGATTTGCTAGTTCCCCTTATCGAAGAAACAACCAGAAAAATAAAACAACTAGATCCAAGGAAAAGTCAGACAGGGCCTGCCTCGAGAGGAGATATGCAAACTATCCAACGCCACAAGGCGGTCCCAATGACAGAAGAATTGAGCGATATCTACTCGCTTTTTACATCTCAATTATTAAATCGAAATAATGAAAATATTTAAAGAGGAGCTCAAGCACATTCAGAATTTTATTTTTGACATCGATGGGGTTTTTACCGATGGAAGTATCTTGATCCATGAAGATGGTTCGATGTTACGAACCATGAATACCAAAGATGGCTATGCCGTAAAGGCCGCATTACACGCTGGGTTTCGAGTTTGTATTATTTCGGGGGGAACAAATCCTGCTGTTCAAAAAAGACTCAATGATTTGGGGGTGAAAGATGTGTATCTCGGCATCCATGATAAGGCAAGTGTATTGGAAACCTACTTTGCAGAAAACAATCTCAAAGCCAGTGAAAGTTTATTTATGGGGGATGACATCCCAGATATTCCTGCAATGAATCAAGTGCACCTTGCCACTTGTCCAAACGATGCTGTACCTGAGGTTCGGGCGGCAGCTGATTATATTTCTCATGTCCCTGGCGGAAAGGGATGTGTTCGGGATGTCATAGAACAAACCTTAAAAATCCACGGCAAATGGGGCGGATTTTTTGAAGCGAGAAACGACAAAAAATGATTATTCCAAAAACAGTTGATATCATACTGGGTTCTGGATCACCAAGGCGACAAAGCTTGCTTGAGCAAATGAAGATCAATCATCGTGTAGAACTGCGAACAATCGATGAAAAGTTTGATCCTGATCTACAAGCCGAACAAATCACTGACCATTTAGCACAGCAAAAAGGCAAGGTGTTTCAGCATGACCTAAACCCTGATCAGCTCGTGATCACAGCAGACACGATTGTTTGGTTTGAGGGAAAAGCACTTGGAAAGCCCAAAAGCAAAGAAGAAGCAAAACGGATGTTGCTTTCGCTTTCCGAAAAAACGCATCGGGTCATTAGTTCGGTTTGCTTTTCAACCACCAACCAACAACATACCATCAACTGCTTTACAGATGTCAAGTTTGCGGATTTAAAGGAAGACCTAGTTGACCAATACGTAGCAACTGGTAGTCCCATGGATAAAGCGGGTTCCTACGGGATTCAGGACGCATTTGGACTCTATGCTGTTTCGGAGATCAATGGGTCTTATACAAACGTGATGGGATTGCCATGTATGCAAACTTTTCAAGCACTTCACGAGTTTGTCCAAAACTATTTTTAAGCTCGCTTATTCAGCACCCCATTTGGCCAATTGTTTTTTATTGAGGTCGATGTATTGCTGGTTTCCAGAAGTTGTCGCCAATTGAAGAGAAGTTTTCGCAGCATCGATGGCCAAATCCAATTCCCCAAGTGCTTCGTGAATCAATGATTTTTGGCGAAAAAACCAAAACGCATCGGTTCTCAATTCAACTGCCTTTGTAATCCATGCCTTTGCTTTTTGCAAATCTTTATCATTATTTAAAAAATAAACTGCTGCAGTGTATAAATCATTGGCAGAGGCAGAATCTGGATTCATTTTTGAGATGTGAGATGACATGATCTCGTTTGTTGGAAAAGTCATCGGAATCTGTATCGCGACTTGCTCCCAAGCCAATTGCAAATCCGCTGAATCGAGGGATATATTCTCGAGTGAAATGGAAAATGACTCTGCATGAGCGATGGTTTGCACTTTTGCTCGAACAGCAAGACTCACTTGATCCTCATCCCAGCTTGAAGGCGTCCCCCAATTATTGGTTTCATTATAAAAATACACCATCCATACGTCTTGTTTCGGAATGGTATACAGAGCATAGGTTCCCTTGGAAAGGGGTTGTCCAGAGACCGTAACATCGTCAGAAAAGGTGATTAGCGTATTTTGGTTTGCACCCGTACGCCATAAAACGTCGTAGGGAACCAAGTCGCCAAATATGTTTCGATCTCGCACCGGTGGTCGAGAATATTCAATTGTCACCTCGGATAAACCGACCGTTTGAACCAGCTTTGCTTTCGGACTGAGTTGTGGTCGTGGCAACTGTGCATGAACCGTAAAAGAGAACAATAATAGAGGTAGATAAAATATGGGTTTCATTGTTTTTGGATTTAGAATTTCTAAACTACATTTTTTGTGTAAATCATGGTGAAATTTTAACAATTTATTTTGTTTAATCTTTTTTTTAATTCATTAAACAAAAGAGTATCTTTGACAAAAATGAAAAAACGTGTACAGCTATACATCCAAACAAAATTTACCGATTGACATGGAAAAGGCATGGGTTTTTTTATCGGATCCCAAAAACCTAAAAACGATTACGCCAGATTATATGGGCTTTGATATCTTGTCTGGTGCTGATCGCAAAATGTTTCCAGGGCAAATCATACAATATATCCTCACCCCCATTCTCGGAATCCCATTTCGGTGGGTGACTGAAATCACTCATGTTGAAAAGGGGCATTATTTTGTTGATGAGCAGCGCTTTGGACCGTATACGTTTTGGCACCACAAACATTTTATCGAAGAGGTTCCAAATGGTGTTCAAATGACAGATATCGTTGATTACAAACTTCCCTTGGGGTTTCTTGGACGATTTGCCCACTGGCTGTTTGTCAAAAATAAGGTCAAGTCAATATTTGAATATCGTGAGCAAAAACTCGAAACCATTTTTGGAAAATATAAATAACATATGAAAAAGAACATTTTATTGATCGGCGGATCGAGTGGGATTGGTCTGGCAACTGCCAAACTTCTCGCAAAAAGTCATGAGGTTTATGTCGCCTCCCGCTCAGCGGATTCCCT
>CAXRDL010000023.1:0-11724 GCA_964229535.1 Flavobacteriaceae bacterium
ATGTATACTGCCAAAATTTTGATGGACATCTTTAGAGAAGCTGGACTTCCTGATGGTGTAATTACACTCGTCTCTGGCGACCCTGAAATGATTACAAATATTGTATTGAAGCATCCATCTTTTGCGGGCTTGCACTTTACAGGTTCCACTTTTGTTTTTCAAGAGTTATGGAGTAAAATCGGGGAAAACATCAAGACCTATAAAACCTATCCGCGTATCGTTGGAGAAACTGGCGGAAAAGACTTTATTTTGGCTCATCAATCAGCAGACATCGATGTGGTTGCCACTGCCATAACGCGTGGTGCTTTTGAGTATCAAGGGCAAAAATGCTCAGCTGCATCTCGAATCTATTTACCAAAATCGATTGCTCAAGCAATTATTGACAAAGTTGTTGCCAATGTCAAATCCTTTACCATGGGTTCCCCACAAGATATGAGCCATTTTATCACAGCTGTAATCCATGAGGCATCCTTTGATAAACTCGCTGCTTATATCGACCAAGCCAAAGCGGACAAGGATGTCGAAGTGCTCGCTGGTGGAACTTATGACAAGTCCAAGGGTTATTTTGTTTCGCCTACTGTATTGCTGACAACCAATCCGAAATACACAACCATGGAGACAGAATTGTTTGGCCCTGTCGTGACCATTTACGTTTATGAAGATGCCAAATGGGAAGAAATCATTGATTTTGTGGACAACACTTCAGTCTATGGACTAACAGGTGCTGTGATTGCGCAGGATCGTCAGGTGATAGAGGACGCAAGTCTAAAACTCGTCAATGCCGCCGGAAACTTTTACATCAATGACAAACCCAGTGGTGCAGTGGTTGGACAACAACCATTTGGGGGTGCCAGAGCGTCTGGGACCAACGACAAAGCTGGATCGATGCAAAACCTATTGCGATGGGTGTCCCCGAGATTGATCAAAGAAACGATGGTTCCGCCTAAAGACTACCGTTACCCGCATATGGGCTAGAGAGGCAGGTGCACCACATATTTCGTAGCAAAAAATTCTTCTTGGAAATAGTTGGCAAGCGGATAGCGGGTCGCTTTGGGAAAAGATTGAAGCTCATCGGTCAGGTCACCACCTTTTAGGGCAAGTATGCCATTGGTCAAATCGTGTTGTTGCGTTGGGCTAATTTTGTCCTGTACCCATTCTACAAATCGGGGCATTTGGGTGACCGCTCGGGAAACCACAAAGTCAAACTTTTCCTTTACTTGTTCGGCGCGCTGATGAGTTGCTTGTACGTTTGTCAACCCGACCGCGACAGCAACTGCATTGACGACTCCGATTTTCTTCTGAATGGAGTCAACAAGGTAAAAGTCAGTTTCTGGAAAAAGGATGGCAAGTGGAATGCCTGGAAAACCGCCACCTGTACCCACATCGAGAATTTTCGCATGGGGTAAAAACGACACCACTTTGGCAATGCCCAAAGCGTGTAGCACATGACGTTCGTAAAGGGCGTCGATGTCTTTACGAGAAATCACATTGATTTTCTGATTCCAATCTGCATACAAGCCGTGAAGCTGCAGCAATTGTTGTTGTTGCAGATCGTTTAGGTCGGGAAAGTGGGTGAGGAGTTTTTTCATAGGCCAATCAAGCTGAAAGCAAAAGTAAAAAAAGCAAAAAACAATGATGACTCAATATCAAATTACTACTTTTGTTTTTATAAACGTATTCTATGCAAATTGCAAAAGGAACCATTCGTTTCTCAAGAAAAGACAGACAACAATTTTTCTCTACTCTCAACAAACGTGTCAATGCCTATTTTAAAGAAAACAATCTCCGTAAAACAGGGAATTGGAGGCTTCACCTCAAAACCGTCATTCTTCTCACATTTTATATCACTACTTATGTGCTATTGCTATCACTCGATCTGAATCAGTGGATTAAGCTTGGGTTATGTGTTCTCCTTGGTTTTGGGATGGCAGGAATTGGTATGAATGTCATGCATGAAGGAAACCATGGATCCTACTCTCGCTATGCCTGGGTGAACAAACTCATGGGTGGTGCTATTTATATTTTGGCGGGTAACGTATTCAATTGGAAGGTACAGCATAATGTCCTTCATCACAGTTTTACAAATATCGAAGGCCAAGATGAAGACTTGGACGCAGGGACCATTATGCGGTTTTCAAAACATGCCAAATGGCGTAAGATTCACCGCTTTCAACACCTCTATTTTATTTTCCTCTATGGCTTAATGACCCTCCGCTGGGTGATTACCACAGACTTTATTCAGCTCAAGCGGTATTTGAAATTTAAGCTATCCTACAAGAAAAAAACAAGCCCAACACGTGAATGGTTTGTGCTTTTTTTGTCAAAATCTTTTTATGTGTCACTATGGATCGTGTTGCCACTTTTGGTTCTTGATCTTGCTTGGTGGAAAATCATGATTGGCTTTGTCGTGATGCATTATACTGCCGGGATCATTCTCAGTGTGGTCTTTCAACTCGCGCACATCACAACGACCACCACCATGCCGCTACCATCCGAAACGGGTACGATGAAAAATACTTGGGCGATTCACCAACTGTTTACCACAGGCAATTTCGCTCCCAAAAACTGGCTTGTCAATTGGTTTGCAGGAGGTCTAAACCACCAAATCGAGCATCATATTTTCCCCTACATCAGCCATATTCATTATAAAAATATCGGAAAAATTGTCAAGCAAACTGCTCGGGAGTTTGATTTGCCCTACAACGAGTTCAAAACCTTTCGCTCCGCCTTTTCTTCTCACTATAACCTACTCAAATCATTGGCAAAAAAACCAATCACAGTATAATAAAGACGATGAAAGAAGCATTATCGAATCGGATCAACAGTTTACCCGCCTCGGCAACCTTAGCCATGGCGGCCAAAGCAAGAGAATTAAAAAATCAAGGCGTTAACGTTATCGGACTCAGTCTTGGAGAACCAGATTTTAATACGCCTGACTTTATCAAAGAAGCAGCGGTACAAGCTGTCAACGACAATTACAATTCATACACCCCAGTTGATGGATATGGAGAATTGAAAGAAGCGATTTGCAGAAAGTTTAAAAGAGACAATCACCTGGACTATAGTCCGAGTCAGATCGTGGTGTCAACGGGCGCAAAACAATCAATCGCAAACGCCATTCAGGTGTTGATTAATCCCGGAGATGATGTGCTGCTTGTGGCTCCCTACTGGGTGAGTTATTCTGCAATAGTTGTACTGGCAGAAGGAAACCCAATAGAGATTTATTCAGATATCAAAACCGATTTTAAAATCACGCCTGAACAGCTTGAAAAAGCGATTACGTCCAAAACAAAAATGGTGGTCATTAACTCGCCCAACAACCCCAGTGGATCGGTTTATACAGAAAAAGAATACCGTGCATTGGCGGCCGTTTTAGAAAAATACCCTGATATCTATATTCTTTCAGATGAGATTTATGAACATATCAACTACGGGGTACCACACTTTAGTTTTGCTCAAATTCCATCCATGTACGATCGTACATTGACCGTCAACGGAGTGGCAAAAGCATTTGCGATGACAGGTTGGCGTATCGGCTACCTCGGTGCACCAGAGTGGATTGCCAAAGCGTGTACCAAAATGCAAGGTCAGATTACAAGTGGGGCCAACTGTATCGCACAACGTGCCACCATAGCAGCTTTGGACGCTCCCGTTAGCAAGATTCAGTATATGGTTGACGAATTTGCGACTCGCCGCGAAAGGATTATCGACTTGCTGGGTGCGATTGAGGGCTTTGTACTCAATCAGCCCAAAGGTGCTTTCTATGTGTTCCCAGACGTATCCCATTATTTCGGAAAAACAATCAAGGGCAAATCCATTGAAAATGCTTCTGACTTTGCGCTATACCTCTTAGAAGAAGCCCATGTTGCAACCGTGACTGGCGAGGCCTTTGGCTGTCCGAATAATATTCGAATATCCTATGCAGCTTCAATGAGTGACATCGAAGAAGCGGTTCAGCGAATTCAGCAGGCATTGACTTAGTGATCTCTCCAGAAATAGGGAGTAAATAATATCAGTGCGGTAAAGAGTTCTAGACGACCAACAAGCATTAAAAAGGAACACCAAATTTTCCCGCCAGTAGGCATGGATGCATAGGTTGAAACCGGACCAAAATCACCCAAACTTGGCCCAACATTTCCCAGACTGGCTGCGGATGCGCCTATGGACGATAAAAAGTCCAAGCCAAAGAAGCTCAAAACGACTGCTCCGATGATGAAGAGCAGCATATAAAGGATAAAAAATCCGAGAATTCGATAAACCAAACTCTGTTGAATGGCAACGTGGTTGAGGTGAAGTGAAACAATCGCACTGGGGTGTAGAGCGCGACGAAATTCAAGGATTGCATTTTTGATCATCACCAAATGACGAATCACTTTCACTCCCCCAGAAGTCGAACCAGAAGACCCACCCAAAAAGAAAAGACCAAAGAAAAGTATGGTCAGAAACGGAATCCAACCAGCAAAGTCTGCAGTCACAAAACCAGTGGTTGTAATGATAGCGACAACTTGGAATAAGGCATGACGAAAACTGCTTTCAAACTCCCCAAAAACTTGTGGGTGATCAACTGCAGTAGATTGTAGGTTTACATTGGTATAAATCCCAATAAAGGTAATCAGTGTAAAAAACGTCACAAATCCAATATACCAGCGAAACTCATTGTCTTGCCAAATTCGCTGCAGTTTCCCTTTGAGCCCAAAGTAAATCAGAACGAAGTTGGTACCTGCTAAAAACATAAATAAGGTTACAATATATTGGATCACAGGTCTGTGATTCCAAAACGCCAAACTTTCATTTTTGGTTGAGAACCCGCCAGATGCCATCGTACTCATCGAGTGATTAACGGCATCAAATACGGTCATTCCTGCCAGAGATAATAAAATTGCCTCCAAGGCCGTAAAGCCAACGTAGATGTACCAAAGTCGTTTTGCGGTATCGCTAATCCGCGGGTGGAGTTTATCCCCACCAAGGCCTGTTGCCTCCGCAGAAAACAATTGAACGCCGCCAATCCCCAATAGGGGTAGAATCGCTACTGCCAATACAATAATACCCATACCGCCAAGCCAGTGCGTAAGGGATCGCCACAAAATGATACTTTTTGGAAGTGCTTCGATATCTTGAATGATCGTTGCCCCAGTCGCTGTAAAACCAGACATGGTTTCAAACAATGCATCAGAATAGCTTTCCAACGCACCAGTCAACAGATAGGGCAATGTGCCAAAAAGCACCATGCTGAGCCATCCCAGCACCACCGTCAAGTACCCATCTCTCTTCCTGATTTCCCGTTTTCGATTTCGGGTTGTAACTAGGGCTACAAGGGCTACCCCCGTGGTAATAAATGCGGAGTACAAAAGTCCGTTCATTGCGCCATCATCTGCAGAGGCACTCAGCAGTGAACAGATATACATTGCTGTTGCATTAAACAAAAGCAACAAGCCCAACATGTGAAAAATTGTCGAAAAATTATACACCTTCATCGCTACCGAAATAATCGCTCAATTCGCGAGATGGACTTTGGCAAACAGCAAACCAAGACTCTATCGCCAGGCATGATTTCAAAATCCCCAAGGGCAATAATCCCTTCCCCTGCTCGAATGACGCCACCAATTGTAGCGGTTCGAGAAATCTCTAAATCCTTGATTTTTTTCCCTAAAACTCTAGAATCTTCACTGACAACAAACTCGAGAAGTTCAGCATCCATATTATTGAGTTTGGCCAAGTCAACAACCTTTCCTTTTCGCACATAGCGGAAAATACTGTTGGCCGTTAGTAGCTTCTTGTTGATGAGGGTATCTATCCCAATTGATTTGGTCAGCTCGAAGTAATCCACATTCTCGACCAGTGCTATAATTTTGGACACTTTATTTGATTTGGCCATCAAACAGGACATGATATTGGTTTCGGAGTCATCCGTAACTGCCAAAAAAACATCCATGCCGCCAATATTTTCTTCAAGCAATAGCTCGGCATTTCGCCCATCGCCGTGAATCACAAGGGTATTGGGTAGATCACCTGACAATTTGATTGCCTTTTCTTTATTCGACTCTACGAGCTTAACGCGCATTCCGCGTTGGCATAAGTCCTCTGCTGTCTTTTTCCCGATGCGCCCTCCGCCAAGAATCATCACATTCTCAACCTCTTGCTTGGTGTAACCAATCAATTCATTTAAAGCGTCCATTCCAGATTTGGAGCTTGTAAAATAAACCTGATCTCCCGCTTCAAAAAGAGTATCTCCACGAGGAATGAGGGTCGTTTGTGTACCTGCTCGTTTGATTGCAATCGGCATAAAGTGTACTTCAGAATATACAGCCGCTGCTTCTTTTACCGATTTCCCAACAAAGGGAGCCGATTCTTCCAAGGTTGTGCCCATCATTGTCAAGGCACCGTCTTCAAACTCATAGCTATTGTTGAATGCCGACTCGTCAATTAACAATTGAATCTCTTTAACCGCTAATTCCTCAGGTGAAATCAATTCATCGATGCCTAAAGAATGAAAATCGACATCTTCTTTGTACTTGTCAAACTCAATATTGGTCACACGTGCTATGGTGCGTTTACAGCCCAATTGTTTAGACAATAAACAACACATCAAATTGGTGGTTTCTATCGGGCTAACCGCAATCACCATATCAGAATCGGCTGCGTCTGCTTTCTTGAGAACCGCCAAAGCTGAAGGGTCTCCATGTATGGTACGGATATCCAGATGAGTCTCGGCATATGTAAGCTGCTCCTTTACACTGTCTATCAGCGTAATATCCTGAGATTCAAATGAGAGAAGCTTTGCAAGATGAAGTCCAGCATCACTCGCGCCAGCAATAATGATTTTCATGAAAAATCCTTGGTTTGCAAGTACAAATATAGATGTTTTGCAATGATTTGATACATCCAAATGAATCTCTGATTCGCTTATCTTTGCACAAATTGCTATAAAATCACGCCATGGTCAAACCTTATCAAAATTCTTCTTCATCCAAAAAAGAACAAGTTACCACAATGTTTGATGGCATTGCCGATAATTATGATTCCTTAAACCGTGTCATATCGATGGGCATTGACAAATCATGGCGTCGAAAGTTGGTTGCGATGGCAGCCAATAAAAAGCCCAAAACGATCGTGGATGTCGCGACTGGAACTGGAGATTTGGCCATAGCATTAACGTCGATTCCATCTGCCACAATTACGGGGATTGATATTGCAGTTGAGATGTTGGAAATCGGAAAACAGAAAATCAATCAACGTAAACTTGACCGCAAAATCAATATGATTGTTGGCGATGCGGAGTCTCTGCCTGTCGCTGACAATACAGTCGATGTTGTAACCGTAGCTTTTGGTGTGCGAAATTTTGGAGACCTTCACAAAGGGCTCTCTGAGATTTACCGCATTCTGAAACCAGAAGGGCAACTTTTTGTTTTGGAAACTTCGGTGCCAAAAAACTTGTTTTTTCGAATCGGCTATAAGATCTACAGTTCACTATTTCTACCCCTTGTCGGGCGATTGTTTTCCTCAGATAAAAACGCATACAGTTATCTTTCTGATTCTGCTGCTGCTTTTCCTTATGGCGAAGTCTTTAACAATAAACTCCGAAAAGTTGGGTTTACAAGTGTACAAGACCATCCACAAACCTTTGGGGTGGTAAGCATTTATCAAGGTACAAAAAGTAAAGATGCGTAAACGCTTTCTTATCGTTTCTCTGATCACCATAACTGCATCTAGTTGGGGTCAGAGAAGCAATGCGCCTGAATATCATAAAAAAGACGATGATTACTTATTGCGCTTTGGCTACTATTTGGGAATCAATCAGGTCAATTTCAAAGCCGAATACACCCGTTACACTTTGGACCAAATGGAGATTCAACCGCAATTGGGGTTCAACGTCGGGCTTTTTGCTGATTTGCGAATTCAAGACAACATCAACTTGCGAATCGAACCCGGAATGTTTACAAGTCAACGAAACCTTACATTTCCAGCAAATTGGCCAGAAGTTCGCAATCCCGACAATCGCCTACGAGAGGTCAAATCGACTTATATACGTGTACCCTTGGTTTTAAAATTCTCAACCAACCGAATCCACAATGTGAGGCCCTTTGTCGTTGGCGGAGTTTCGACCTCCTTCAACCTGTCTAGTAATGAAAAAAGTCGGGAAAACAATGACAGCGGACAATTTCGTTTACGCACCAATATGAACGCATTTGAAGTTGGACTTGGCGTGGAGCTGTATTTGCCCTTTTTCCGATTAACCCCATCAATACGAGGGATTTTTTCTCTGCAAGACGAAATTGTACCCGACGACTGGACAGTGGCAATTCAGTCTCTCAAAACGCAGGGGGTTTTTCTCAACTTTATTTTCCAATAGGGTTTTTTCGGCGCGTCTCTGCTACAATAATCCCCGTTGCCATAGCTGCGTTGAGACTTTCTGCCCCGCCATATCGAGGAATTGAGACGACGTTAGTTGCAAGTTCTTGCATCTGTTTTGACAATCCTCTACCCTCATTTCCAATGACCAAAACTGTCGGGGAATCAAAAGCGAATTCATATACCGATTGTCCATCGATAGATGTAGCGACAATTTGACAATCTTGCAATCCCGCAAGCCATGCTTGTAGGTCCCTATAAAGCACTTGAACTCGAGCCAAAGAACCCATGGTCGAACGGATTACTTTTGGGTTGTAACAATCAACCGTATCTGAAGAACAAACGATGTCTTGGATGCCGAACCAATCACATAATCGAATGATCGTACCTAGGTTTCCAGGATCTTGAATACTCTCCAGTGCAAGAATCAATTTTGATTGTGACAGTGTTTGTTCATTTGGCTTTGCAAATACTGCCAAGGCATCTGAAGGCGTTTTTAAAGCACTCATGGCTTTCATTTCCGATTGACTTACCACTATGGCTTGATAGGAAGAAAACAGGGATGAATCCGCAGTAAAAAGTTGATGTAGTTGGTAATTTTCATTGACAAATTCCTGTACGACCTTATGCCCCTCTGCCACAAACAGACGTTGTTGATCTCTTTGTTTTTTTTGCGCCAATTGACGTACGAATTTGATTTGGCTTTTGCTAACCATACAAATGACGTATTTTTGAATTTTGATGCTTGCATTCAGACCACATACGACAAAAATACTACTATTCCTTTGCTTAGGCACAATGCTATCGGGTTGCCGTGTGACAAAAAAACTCGATTCGGACGATTTGCTGCTTGATCAAAACCTGTTTTACTACAACGGAAGTCGCACCTTTGCAGATTCGATTCAAGCGCTAGTACCTCAGCCGCCAAACAAACGGGTATTGGGCATTCCTTTGCGTTTATTGATCTACCAATCTGCAAACGAAAATTCCGCTCAAGAGTTTGACAACTGGCTACGAAAAAACCCCAAACGCAGTCAACGTATGCAGTCAATTTGGTCTCAAAAACAAATCGATCAAATGCGAGCTTACAAGGTTCAGTTCCAAAACTGGAAACAAAGAAATGGCGAGCCCCCCTCTTTGATCGACTCCTTGTATTTTGACGAATACGCCAACGACATCACCACCTACCTATCGAATCGTGGATATTTTAAAGCTAAAACAAAGGTTGCTAAAGAACTGACAAGCTCATCGCGTCAAACGGCAAATCTGATTTATGACATTCAAACGGGACTTCCATACTATCTCGATTCAATCACTACAGACATCAAAAGCCCCGTTATTGATTCGCTCTACCAACTCAAGTCTGCGGAATCGATTCTAAAAAAAGGAAATCAGTTTAACACCCTAGATTTTGAAGAGGAACGAAATCGATTGTATGCGTATTTTAAAAATCAAGGGATTTATCATTTTCAACTGAATGCGATTGACTTCGAAATCGCATGGGATACCACGGGGACTGATTTTCAACTTCCTGTAAAAATCGCAATCGAGGATTTTAGAAAGCCTACACCCGACGGGATTGTTTTTGAGCCGTATAAACAAACCAAAATCAACGCAGTAAACGTATACACCACCCGTGCCGATGAAGTGGAATCCCAGACTCGATTTGACAGCATTTCATTTTTTGGGTTGAAGAAGAAACGATACAGTCAAAATATGCTTTCCAAAGCCATTCAGATGCGCTCCGGAGACTTGTATAGTGATCTTGCACGAACCCAAACAATTGCCAAACTCAATCACTTGGGGATTTTTGAATACCCAACCATCAGCTACTCCTATTCCGATTCATTAGAGACCTCGTTGAATACAATCATAAACCTACGGCCTAGGGAGCGTTTTGAGCTCGAGTTTGGGTTGGACCTTACCCAATCCAATATCCAAGATCAGGGTATTGCTTTCAATAGCAGTATAAATGTTCTCAATTTTTTTAGAGGAGCCGAGAATTTTGAATTTGGTGTGCGAGGAACCATCGGTCGTTCAGCCGACGACGTCATCTCTGAAATCGGAGGAGACGTGAGACTGCGGATACCCAAAATTTTAATGCCACGAATCATGGCAAAAATTATCCCGGATAATCTACAACCCATATCCGTTCTCAATTTTGGTACGGCTCTTCAAAACAATATCGGATTGGACAAACAGACCTATAATGCGGGTGTTCAATATCAGTGGAAAACGAAAAAAAATAATCGGATTGACTTCAAGCTACTCGACCTGACTCTGGTCGATAACCGGAACGTACAAAACTATTTCAATGTGTACACAAATGCCTATTCCGAACTCAATTCACTTGCAAAATCAACGGCTGGCACCTCTTCGTTTTTCAACGGAGACAATCTCGCTATCCCAGATGGAACAGCTGGGTTTACGAACTACGTCCTTTCCGAAAGTTCCCCAATCGTAAAGGGGAGCACTTCTTATCTCAACGTGCAGCGTATTGAAGAACGAAGAGACCGCTTGACCCAAAATAACCTGATCATCGGATCGAGTATTGATTTTTTAAAAAATACCCAAACCAGTTTTTTTGATGAAAATTTTTATCAAGTCCGCTTCCAATTTGAATCTGCGGGAAATCTAATCAACTTGTTGGCTGAGCCACTCAATTTGGAAAGAAAAAACGAAACCAATTACCTCTTTAATCTTCCTTACAGCCAGTATGTCAAAGGAGAGTTTGACTACATTCAGCACTGGCTTATCGGTTCGTCATCTGTTTTTGCGTTGCGAACTTTTGTTGGGTTAGCAGTTCCGCTTGGAAAGGCTACAAGTATTCCCTTTAATCGCTCTTACTTTTCTGGTGGCGCAAATGACAATCGTGCTTGGGAGGTCTATCGTTTGGGGCCTGGGAGTAGTTTTTCAGGAAATGAATTTAACGAGGCGAATTTCAAACTTGCGCTAAATATGGAGTATCGCTTCAACCTATTTGGATCATTTAAAGGAGCGTTATTTACCGATGTCGGAAATATATGGAATGTCTTTGATGATGTTACCGACCCCAAAAGACGTTTTGATGGATTCGAAGATTTGAGTGAGCTTGCCGTTGGATCTGGTTTTGGCGTACGTTATGATTTTGGACTGTTTATTTTTCGACTCGATACCGGCTTTAAAACCCATAATCCAGCACTGGAAAAGTCAAAGAGATGGCTATCCGAACTGCAGTTTAAAAAAGCAAACATTACAATCGGAATAAATTATCCTTTTTAAAGGTTAAATTTTATTCTATTTTTGCGCCTTCAAAACAATAAAAACCAATGAGTCACTCTATTCAACCCGGCGTAATTACCGGTAAACAAGTTCAAGAAGTTTTTCAACTCGCAA
>CAXRDL010000024.1:0-2383 GCA_964229535.1 Flavobacteriaceae bacterium
AGACTTCTATAGAGGTCCGAAAAGAACGCGACACTTTGGCTTCTAAAGTCAACACACTCCCCAAAGGAACAGCTTTGCTAAAATGGACATGGTTTACAGAAGCCGTCACAACAACATTCCCCGCATGTCTTTCGGCAGCAATGCAAGCTGCACGATCCATTCGCGACAAAAGCTCCCCTCCAAAAAGATTTCCTAAGGGGTTGGTATCACTTGGAAGAACCAAATCTGTGAGAACAGTTTTGGACGCAGCAGGTGTTTTGGGATTCATATTTTAACGTTTTAGCATCCACGCATCCGCGATTTCGGTACGCTGAACTTGACGTAGAAAGTCAATCGCTTCGCTACGGTCGACACGACTGCCCAAAGCAACCATGTGCAGGCCATATGAATTAGGTGCCAGCTTTTGGGCACCGACAAATCCTTTTTGTTGTAACTCGGTGAGGTAGCGATCGGCATTTGACTCCACAGCAAAGGCACCACCAATGATGTGATATGCCTCTTGGGGGATGGTTTGAATCGATAGTTCTGGCAACTCCCCCAAGTCAAAAACAGCTTGTTGCACCTCTTGTTTTGCTTCATCGCGCAACTGCATTTCTTGGGCAATCTGTTGATCTTGAGTATAATCGTCATAGGCCATAAAACCTGCATAACCAATTACAACTGCAGCGGCAGCAGCGGCAACATGTCGCAATGGGTTGCTGTTTGTGCCTTGTGAATCCGATTGATTTTGATTTCTTTCATTGTTAAAGTCAATAACCTTTGGGGTACTTTTTAGCAGTTTGGTTCGATCAATTTTTTGTGCCTGAACGGGATAAAGCCCAAAAGAATCGGCGAGGTGATTGTGGTCTTTTGTCGGAATAAAAACCACATTTTGTTCTGCATTAAACTGCAATTTTCCAATACGATTCAGCTCGATTATTTTTCCGTCATGGAGCATCGACTTCCAACGCACCACCTCTTTGTGGACAAGGCGTACGGCTTGCTCGTAGCTCGTTTGCTGCTCAACGGCTATAGCATTAGCCAATAAACCATCGTTGGATTGAAGTTGTGCGTTAAATGAAATTTGTTTCGTTGGCGGGTAAATGGTTTCGTTATCCGTATCGAGTTCGGCTGGAGCTGGAGTTCCCAAAAACGCACCAAATCCTGGTACGGTTACACAGTCGTATCGAAGTAGTAAGTAGCTGATGTGTTTGTTTAGTTGCATGTTCAAAAATAATAATTTTTTTGTGTTTTTTGAACGGATGTTTTAAAATCCATTAGGATTGTTAATTTAGCAAAAAAACCCCATTTCATGAACGATACTTTTGCGTTGTTTTCTTTGCTTTCACACCCCGGCGTAAGTTCGCCGATTGCTCGCCAACTCATTCAGTTTTTGGGAAGTGCCGAAGCCGTGTTTCAAGAAAGAGACAAAACCACGAAACCCCCCGATGGTGTTCGGGACTCCCTATGGAAAAAACTCAAGGCCCCGGAAATTCGAAAAAAAGCAGAGAAAGCTTGGGCAAAAATCGAAAAGGAAAGGGTGTCGTTTGTTGACTATCGGCAAGATGATTTTCCTTTGCTTCTCAATCATACTCACGACGGTCCTTTGCTTTTGTTTTATCGAGGCAAACAATTTTCTCGGACTGATAAAATCGTTTCCATTGTTGGAACGCGAAAACCGACCAAAGATGCGCTTGTATTTACCAAAACTATCGTTGAAAGTATACAGCATGTAAATCCCATTATTATTTCTGGGCTTGCTGAAGGAATTGATGTTGGTGCGCATCAAGCGGCGCTTGATGCTGGCTTGCAAACCTATGCTTGTTTGGCGCATGGTGTGAATCAATGCTATCCCGCTTTCCACAGTAAAATCAAAGCCAAAATCGAAGAGCAAGGTGGTTGTTTGACTGAGCATCCCCTTTACTCGCCCTTACACCCTGGTTATTTTCTTCGTCGCAATCGAATCATTGCGGGTCTTTCACATGCTATGATTGTCGTTGCGTCACGCACAAAAGGCGGAGCGATGGTGACCGGACGGTTGGCTTTTGATTATAATCGAGCGGTGTTTGCAGTTCCGGGAAGTCCGAACTACCCTACGCATTTGGGGTGCAATCAGCTCATCAAAAAAAATATTGCTCAACTCCTTGATAAGCCATCTGATTTTCTCACTGCGATGGGTTGGGAAACCCAAGCAGCAAGCGCAGAAAATTCTCAATCTAAACTCTTTCAGCATCTGAGTCATCAACAAAAAAGTTTACTCAAACATCTTGACCCCACACCCAAACACCTCGATCTGATTGCCTTGAAAGCAGAATGTCCTGTCGGCGAGGCAGCGTCTTTACTTTTTGAGCTCGAGTTGATGGGTTTGGTTCGGCCAGTGGCAGGAAAGCAGTTTAAGCTTGTG
>CAXRDL010000025.1:0-12850 GCA_964229535.1 Flavobacteriaceae bacterium
CAAGCAAGACGTGCAGACCTACACCACTGCCTTTCGCTTGCCCAACGAACTTGGGTTGCATTCGATAAGCTATAACAGTGAGGACAATGTGCGCAATGTCGAAGAAAAAGAGACCAGAACCTTCTATATGGACAACAAAGCACCCAATACAACCATAGACTATGGCACGCCACAGTTTTTTACAAGAGACACTTTATTTATCAATCAAACTACTACTATTACGGTTATCCCTCGAGATAAGCACAGTGGGGTGCAGTCAACCACCACGACTGTGAATGGCGAAGTGCAAGCAGGCAATGAATTTACGATTCCAACAGAGGGTCATAAAGAAATTGTGTTTAGTTCTGTAGACATGGTCAACAACCTAGAAGAGAAAAAAACCAGTCGAGTGTATGTCGACAACACCCCTCCAGAGATCTTTATCAACTTTAGTCTAGACAATATCGGCACAGAGGATGACTTACCCGTTTATCCAAACTATGTGCGGATGTTTATCGGTGCAACCGATGAGAAGACAGGCACCAAAAGTATTAAGTACTCAATTGATGGGGGTCCGATGACAGAATATTCCAGCCCACGTACACTAGACATCTCAGAGAAAAACACCTTTACCGAGTCGAAGGTGTATGATGTCATGGTTGAGACAGAAGACATGCTCGGAAATACGAGCACAAAAGAACACAAGTTTATTGTAAAGAATTAGTGTGATGAGTAGCTAGGTTAACTTGGGGTCAAGCCGATTTGGTTTGACCCTTTTTCTTTGACCCTAAGCATGCGAATGTGGATAAATCATTGATTGTCATAAAGATAAATAGGTATATTTAAATAATTATTTTATTTTTCGCACATGAAAGACTTGAAGTATCTTTTTGCTTATACTGTTCCTCTGGCTGCATTTATTTCTTTTGCATCAACAGGAATCGGCACCTATGCAGCTGTGATATATGCTTTCGTGGTGTTGCCAATTTTAGATGTTGTATTGGGGAAAAATACGACCAATTTGGATGACGAAGCGCGCAAGAGCAAAGCCATCAATACCCTTTTTGATTGGATGTTGTATTTCAATCTACCAATTGTGTTTGGCTTGATGTCTTATTGTTTGTTTCAAGTCACAACGCAGAGTTACACCACTTCAGAGTGGATTGGCTTATCGCTTTCTGCAGGGATTTTGTTGGCGACCAATGGCATCAATGTCGCACACGAATTGGGACACCGACAATCATTTTTGGAGCGAACAATGAGTAAAATCCTTTACATCCCTTGCTTGTACATGCATTTTTACATCGAACACAATTTTGGGCACCATATGAAAGTGGCAACTCCTGAAGATGGCGCAACAGCCAAATACAACCAAAGTGTTTACGCTTTCTGGATTCGTTCGGTATCCAAACAATATATCGATGCTTGGAAAAAGCAAATGGAGTTGCTCTCAGCCAAAAACCGTTCGTTTCTCTCTTTTTATAACGATATGCTTTGGTATCACTTGATCCAGCCCTTGTATCTGCTTTTTGTATTGATCTTGTTTTCACAAACAGCCTTGCTATTTGCCATCCTTGCGGGAGTCATTTCGTTTTTGTTTTTAGAATGTATCAATTATATCGAACACTATGGTCTGCTTCGATCCAAGACTCCTTCTGGGCGGTATGAACGTGTACAAACCCACCACTCTTGGAATTCAAATTACAACATTGGGCGTATTGTCCTATATGAATTGACTAGGCACAGTGATCACCATTTTAAGTCTGCCAAAAAATATCAGCTTCTAGAAACCCAAAAAGAAAGCCCCCATTTACCGATGGGCTATCCCGCTTCCATTTTGCTCAGCTTAGTTCCTCCATTGTGGTTTTTTGTGATGAACCCCAAGGTTCCAACAGAGATGAAACCCACTGTTTAAGCAAGAGTAAACAATTTTTTGTACATTTGAGTTACTACATCCCGTGTGGACTGGAATTAATTTTCAGTATGACCAAGTTATAGAAGAGCTTGTGTTTTATTTAGAAAATAGATTACAATGGATGGACGAAACCATAAACACTTTCTAATTTATACAATCTTGTCATAAAACAGTATAAACTACTGACCAGTAGAACAATGTAAGGCAAAAGACTGGCAAAACGAAACGATCTCGTATGATTTGCCTTCAACAAGATTGTTTCAAACTACTACGCTGTAAAAATCAACTTCGTCTTTCGCAACGAGATTTTATAGGTCAAAACGATCGGCGTTCATCACCTTGTTCCAAGCCGCAATAAAATCCGCAACAAACTTATCGTTATTGTCGTTTTGCGCATAGACCTCAGCGATGGCTCTCAACTCGGAGTTTGACCCAAACAACAAATCGATTCTCGATGCGAAACCTACGCTCTCTCCAGAGTTGCGATCAACCCCTTTATAGGCATTAAAGCCATCGGGCTCCCACTTGCGATCCATTGACAGAAGCTCTTTAAACCACTGGTTGCTCAGTTTGCCATCGCCCCAAAGGCCAGCCCCAGATTGGGAAACCCCCATGGCGCGCATGCCACCGACAAGCACAGTGAGTTCTACTGGTGAAAGTCCGAGGAGTTGGGCTTTGTCAAGCAGCAACTCTTCGGGAGAAACGCTGTACTCTTTTTCGATATAGTTTCGAAATCCGCAAGCACCGGGTTTGAGCAAGTCAAAGGAAGACACATCTGTGTTCTCTTGTGATGCATCACCACGTCCTGTGGTAACTTCAACCTTGGCACCAGAAAGTTGTTCAATTCCTACTGCACCACCAATGACGATAATATCAGCAACACTCGCCCCAGTTTGAGAAGAGATACTCTCATAAGCAGCCAGCACCTTGGCAAGTTGCCCGGGTTGGTTGACTGCCCAGTCTTTTTGCGGTGCCAAACGAATCCGTGCACCATTGGCACCACCTCGGTTGTCTGAACCTCTAAAAGTAGAGGCAGAAGCCCATGCGGTTTCGACCATCACTGCGTTGTCGATCCCTGCGGCTGCAATGGCGGCTCTCACTTCACTTTCTTCGCTAGACGATAGGGTTTTGCCAGCGGGAACGGGGTCTTGCCAGATATACTCAACGTCTTTATAATCTCCAGCCACATAGTTGGACTTTGGTCCCATATCACGGTGGAGGAGCTTAAACCACGCTTTGGCAAAGGCCTCGCCAAAAGCATCGGGATTGGCTAAGAATTTTTGACAGATTTCTCTGTAAATCGGATCGACTTTCATCGAAATATCAGCCGTTGTCATCATCGGCAATACCTTTTCGTCACTGCCGTCAACTTGTGGTACCATGTCGGCTTCTTCACAATTGACAGGGTGCCATTGCCATGCACCTCCGGGACCTTTTTGGCATTCCCACTCGTATTTAAACAAGAGTGTCAAATAGCCCATATCCCACTGAATGGGGTTGGTCGTCCAGGGGCCTTCAATCCCACTGGTGATGGCGTGGACGCCTTTTCCAGATTTGTAACTGTTTTCCCATCCAAATCCTTGGCTTTCGATGGGTGCGCCTTCGGGTTCTGCGCCTACATATTCGTCGGCATCTGCAGCACCGTGTGCTTTTCCAAAGGTGTGACCCCCTGCGGTGAGCGCAACGGTTTCTTCGTCGTTCATTGCCATACGCTTAAAAGTCTCCCTCACATCTTGTGCCGACAAGGCTGGATCTGGATTGGCGTTGGGTCCCTGCGGGTTCACATAGATCAGACCCATTTGCACTGCTGCCAAAGGGTTTTCGAGGTCTTGGCGCGTATCGCCATAGCGGTTATCGCCAAGCCACTCGTCTTCTGAACCCCAATAAATGTCTTTTTCCGGATGCCAAATGTCTTCCCGGCCTAGTGCCGATCCGTGGTTGGGACCGCCCATATCTTCAATGGCCACATTGCCCGCAATCACAAACAAGTCTGCCCAACTCAGCGAGTTCCCATACTTTTCTTTCACAGGCCACAACAAACGTCTGGCTTTGTCCAAGTTTCCATTGTCTGGCCACGAATTGAGTGGCGCAAAACGCTGTGCTCCCGTAGCAGCACCACCACGACCATCGCCTGTGCGATAGGTACCGGCCACGTGCCAGGTCATGCGAATAAAAAATGGCCCATAATGACCATAGTCTGCTGGCCACCAGTCTTTGCTATCGGTCAAGACCACTTTGATATCGTTTTTTACCGCCTCAATATCCAAAGACTTTACGCGCTCTTTATAATCCAAGTCCGAAAGCGGATTGCTTTTGGTATCGTGCTGACGAAGGATGTCAACGTTGAGACTATTTGGCCACCAATCTTTGTTTTGGGTACCTCGATTCGGTTGGGTTGTTGCGCCGTGAAATGGGCATTTGGAAACCCCGTTTGTGCTTTTCATATGATCCATTGTAATGGGTTTATTTTTGGCTGAAAAATACAAAATAAATCGGCAATAACCCATTCTTTTGTTATGAGAATCCCCCTCTCCCACAGGCTGATTTCTAATGGTAATAGTTAATCGTTATTAGTGAATGGTTATTGGTGAGTCGCGAATCGAAACGCTTTGTCACTCCATCATGGTAGAGCGTTTTGGAAAATTAACTAGTGGTGGTGCAGCTAGATTGTTGCAAAGAAATATCAGATTCTTTAATGGATTTCATCCCGCCAATCACATTGATTCCCGTGTGAATCCCACGGCTTTTTAAAATCGAAAGGGCAATCATACTGCGATACCCCCCAGCGCAGTGTAGATAAAAGGCTTTGTCGTGGTCAAAACGGTTGAGGTTTTGGTTGATTTCGTCCAAAGGAACAAGCATAACGTGGGGAATATGGGCAGCATTGTATTCGCTTTCTTTGCGGACATCAACAATGGCAGCCCCATTATCCACTTGGGTTTTCAATTCTTGTGCATGGATATTCTCAATCTGTTCGACTGCTTTTCCTTGCTTGACCCAGGCGTTTATGCCACCTTCCAAATAGCCAAGTGTATTGTCAAACCCCACTCTAGACAAGCGGGTGATGGTTTCTTCTTCCCGCCCTTCTGGGGTGACGAGCAAAATGGGGTGTTTGGTATCGCCAATTAGTGTACCGACCCAAGGGGCAAAACCTCCGTCAATTCCTATAAAAATGGCGTTTGGGATATGTGCTTTGGCAAAATCATCTGCGCTACGCACATCCAATACCACAGCTCCAGTACGTGTGGCAGCGTCCTCAAAAGCATCTGGGGAAAGGGGTTTGTTCCCCGTTTCCAGAATGACATCAATATCGTCATAGCCCAATCGGTTGAGTCGTACATTTTCTGGAAAATACTGGGGCGGGGGATCTAAACCATCTATGACTTCTTTGACAAACTCTTCCTTGGTCATGTCTTCACGTAGGGCGTAGTTGACCTTTTTTTGGTTGCCGAGAGTGTCCACGGTCTCTTTCATCATTTTTTTACCACAAGCCGAGCCTGCACCATGCGCAGGATAGACGGTGATATCATCGGCAAGGGGCATGATTTTGTTTCGCAGACTGTCAAATAGGGTTTCGGCCAATTGCTCTTGGGTCATTTTGCCTTGTTTTTGTGCGAGATCTGGCCGTCCAACATCCCCCAAAAAGAGCGTGTCTCCGCTAAAAATCGCATGGTCTTTTCCGTTTTCATCACGAAGCAAATAGGTGGTGCTTTCCATGGTATGTCCTGGTGTGTGCAAGGCGGTTATGGTCACATCTCCGATACGAAACGTCTGACCATCTTTAGCGATCATTACATCAAAATCTGGATCGGCGAGAGGACCAAAAACAATGGGTGCTTTGGTTTTGTTGGACAGGGTGAGGTGTCCACTGACAAAATCAGCGTGAAAATGCGTTTCAAAAATATACTTGATCGTTGCATTGTTTTTCTGTGCGCGCTGAAGATAGGGTTCCACCTCACGAAGGGGGTCAATCACAGCAGCTTCGCCGTTGCTCTCGATATAGTAGGCCCCTTGCGCCAAACAACCGGTGTAGATTTGTTCTACAATCATATTATTGATTTGTGCGTAAAATTAATATTTAATTATAAACTCCAAAACAATAAAAATCTACAGGGGGTGGTAGATTCGTTTGGCATCATTCAATACCACTTCTCGATCAAATGACATGGGTTTGGTTTGAAAAGCCTGATACATTTCCATTTGGTCGGTGTAGTGTGGCGAGTCTCGATTAGCACTATTTCCGTATGAGATTACCGACTCATAGGAGGTTTTCGTTTTTCCAAATCGAATCAGGGCGATATAGGATTCTCCATGTTCGATTTTGATTTGCCCATTTTTATATGGATTCCCTCTCATGGCAGTCACCACGTCGGGAAGTCCAAAAATGGGAAGTTCTTTATCGCCACGCACCAGCTTTTGAAAATCACCCAAGCGAATTCTGGTCGTTCCAAAGTGTTTGATCAGATGTTTTTTAGCATCTTTCAGACAGGTATAAATCAATAAGGGATTAAAGGTTTTTGATGGGCCTAGGCGCGAATAATATTTCCCAAGGGTGTAGTACAGCACAGCAAAAGCACCAGCACCATAGGAATCCGAACTTGCCACACGATCCCAATCTTGAATATCACCCAACAAGTCTGCCACATCGGGATAGTCTTTGGGCTTCATCTCATAGAGTGCATTGAAGTCAACAAAATTGTAGTTGAGCGGAGTTGGCAAGGTATGGTCGTATTTGATACGTTTAAAATCGGAATAGGATAAACTATCTTTATCGGAGAGTAATTCAAATAAGCGTGTACTGCGGTTGTTGTTGTAGGTTTCGTAGTTCATGGCTTTGGCATAGTCGTCGGGATTTGGGTTTTCGTCAGGTGAGGTCGAATAAAATGGACTGTGATTGGCGTTGTATACATAGCCCGCCTGAGGCGCGATGACTTGGGGGAGTTCTTGGGTGGTATAGTAGCTGTCCCACAATGTTTTTTTGGTGTTTCCCGGTAGGGTTTTTTGCCAATTGTAGCTGGGGTCACGTCGGGGAATTTTTCCGTTGGAGATATAAAAAATGGTATCATTTCTGTCGGCATAGCCAATGTTATAGCCCGGAAGGGCATTCCATTCCAAAACAGAATAAAACTCGGAAAAAGAACGGGCTTTGTTCATGCGCCACCACTGCTCAAGCGCATTGATATTGGTTGTACTTGGCGTTCGGATGGCAAAAACACCACTTTTGTTTTTTAGTGCAGGACCATAGATGCTTTGGTAATAGGTTTTGGAAATGGGAACCCGCAAGCCCAACAATCGGATAAACGTCTTTGCTTTTTTCTTTATGAGTTGGTGTTCTTCTCCATCAACAACATAGGTCGTTTTGTTTGTCATCTGCAATTGGTACACATCGGCCTTATCTGGATAGTTTACGGTATGGGTCCAGCCTAGATATTCGTTGGCACCAGTGAGGATACAAGGGGCACCGGGAAAGGTTGCCCCGATGATATTGGTGCCTTCTTTGCTGATCAAATGGGCTTCATACCATGAAGTTGGCCCTTCTAAAGGTTGGTGGGTGTTGATGGTCAAAAAACTTTCGTCAATTTTTGTTTTTCGAGAACTCAAAGCGATAAGATTGGAGCCGTGTATGTCTTCCTGGATTGGTTTTTCATATTGATCGATGCGATTGGTAAAAATGGCCTCTAGGAGCTTGTCCCCTTGATTGGAAGCAAAGAGCTGAAGCTGCGAATAGATCAGCATTTTTTTGGGAGTGATGGGAAAGAAATCTGGCATCAGCACCTCATCAGGATGATGCTTTGCATAGCTGTTCAAGCCCGCTGCATAGCCCTTGATCACCTCGACAAACTCATCACTAAGCGTGTGATATAAACGATCGACAGTTTCGGCACTTTGAATAAATTGCGCAACAAAGTCAGCACCAATCCCCTTTTTCCCATTCCATCGACTGAGCACTCCATTGCCTGCGAGATAGGCCTTTTGAATGGTCAAAAAATTGTCTTCGGCATGCGCCCACGCCAAACCATAGGCGGTATCGGCATCGGTTTTTCCATAGATATGTGGAACGCCATAGCTGTCACGAATGATTTCTACATCTTCGGGATTAACCTGTGCATGTACAATTCCCAAAGCCAACGCAAAGAGAATTACAAAACGATATCGCATGCTTTTAAAATTGTTCATAGCTGCAAGATATTCAAATTCTTTGATCACCAAAACGGTTGGTGAACAAAGGAAAATCCCAACTCCTAAATTTTTAATTATCTTGTCCAAAAAAAATATGAAAAACAGAAGAGATTTTTTAAAGAAAGTCTGTCCAACAGTGGCCTTTGCCTTTTTTGGTGTGAGTTTTTTAGAAGCCTGTAGTGCAGATAGTTTAGACGAAGATACAGGCGATGGAACCACGCCACCAGCAGACAATGGCTACACCAAAATCGGATCTACGTATACCATTGATTTGACCCATTCCAATTTTTCTCGGTTAGCTGAAGGTGGGGTTGGTTGGATGAATGGATCTGGTATCGGCATTCAAGCTTTATTTCTACGAACGTCATCCACCAATATTCAAGCTTATTCGAATCGCTGCCCTGCTCATGGTCAAAGAAATCAATGGGAAAAGGTAAGCAACAGCACTTTTAAATGTAATCACGCAGGTAACTCCTTCAGTACAGACTGCGATAATACACAATTGGATTGTTTTGAAACGTCGCTAGACGGAGATAAGCTTACATTGACAATGTAAAAGATATTACACAAGACCTTTTTCTGATTTATTGTAGTCGTGCGTTAGTATATATGCTAATTTTGTAGGATATGAGAAAAATCAATATCATTGGTTCTGGCTTTTCCTCTCTTTCTGCTGCTTGTCATTTGGCAAAGCGTGGATTTCAAGTAGAGGTCTTTGAAAAAAACAGTTCGCTAGGCGGTCGCGCACGCCAGTTTCAGAAAGACGGTTTTACCTTTGACATGGGGCCTTCATGGTATTGGATGCCCGACGTTTTTGAGCGGTTTTTTGCGAGTTTTGGCAAGCAAGTATCCGACTATTACGAACTCGAACGCCTTAATCCCGGCTATCAAGTTGTGTTTGGGAAAGATGAGGTTTTTCCAGTACATGATAGCATCGAGAAAATTGCTGATCGATTTGAACTTGAAGAAAAAGGGAGCGGTCGAAAATTGGTCTCTTTTCTCAATCAAGCCAAACGAAACTACGATGTTGCTATCGAGGACTTGGTGTATAAACCAGGGGTTTCCCCTTTGGAACTCATCACACCTGTTACCATCAAAAATGCAGGTTTATTCCTGACCAATGTACGCAAACAAGTGGAACGAGACTTTAAAAGCCCAAAACTGCGCTCAATCCTTCAATTTCCAGTCCTCTTTCTAGGAGCGAAACCCGAGCAAACGCCAGCCTTTTACAATTTTATGAACTATGCCGATTTTGGCTTGGGAACTTGGCACCCCAAAGGCGGAATGATTCAGATTGTCAATGCCATGGCGTCTTTGGCTAAAGAGCTGGGCGTTTGTTTTCATACCGATGCTGCTGTTGATGAAATCATCACAAATAACAAAAAAGCAACTGGAATTCGTGTGGGAGATAAAATACATGAGGCAGATATCATCATCAGTGGTGCAGACTATCATCATACCGAAAGTTTGTTACAAGCATCTCTTCGCGGATACAGTGAGGCCTATTGGAAGAAAAAAGTATTTGCCCCTTCCTCTCTTCTGTTTTATATGGGGATCGATAAAAAACTGGATAATTTGGCGCATCACAATCTCTTTTTTGATGTGGATTTTGACCAACACGCATCGAGTATTTACGACACACCTGAATGGCCAAAAGAGCCCTTGTTTTATGTCAACCTCCCATCGACTTCTGATCAAACTATGGCGCCTGAAGGCAAAGAGGCCTGTTTTATTTTGATTCCAATTGCGCCCGGACTAGAGGATACCCAAGAACTTCGTGACAAATACTACGATATTGTATTATCTCGAATGGAAAAACTCACCAACCAATCGATTCGAGAGCATGTGCTTTTCAACAAATCCTTTTGCGTGCTCGATTTTGTAAACGACTACAACTCCTATAAGGGCAATGCCTATGGCATGGCGAACACCTTGACCCAAACCGCATTTTTGCGCCCCAAACTCAAAAGTAAAAAAGTAAAGGATTTGTATTTCACAGGCCAATTGACTGTACCCGGCCCTGGCGTTCCGCCAGCCCTGATCTCAGGGAATATCGTCGCGGATATGATTGCGCCACTCTAAAATTTCAATGGCATGAAAACCGTTTTCCACCCTTCCGATTCAAGAGGATATGCAAACCATGGCTGGCTAGAAGCTCGTCACAGCTTTAGTTTTGCGAATTGGCACCAACCCGATCGACTTCATTTTGGTGCCTTGCGGGTGCTTAACGATGATATCATACAAGGGGGGATGGGCTTTGGCACCCACCCACACGATAATATGGAAATTGTGACCATCCCGCTTAAAGGCGACCTGGAGCACAAAGACTCTATGGGCAATGCAGCGGTCATCCGAGAGGGTGATATACAGGTGATGAGTGCAGGAACGGGCGTTCAGCATTCGGAGTACAACAACAGTCCTGACCAAGATATCAATTTGTTTCAATTGTGGTTGTTTCCCAACAAGCGCAACGTAACGCCTCGCTATGATCAATTGCCGATTCGTAGCTTGCACCAAAAAAATTCTTTTTTTCAAATTCTGTCTCCGTCAGCCGATGATCAAGGGGTTTGGATTCATCAAGATGCTTGGATGCATATGCTCGATGCCGATCCGGGTCAACCTTTTGATTACGATTTACACAGTCCAGACCACGGGGTGTATATAATCGTGATTGAAGGCGAAGTGGAGGTTGGCGATCAAACCCTTTCCCGTCGCGATGCCATTGGGGTTTGGGAAACCCAAAAGGTGGAGATCAAAACAAAGTCCAATTCCGAACTTCTTCTGGTTCAAGTGCCTATGATTCAGTTGGCGTAGCCGATTTTTAAGTACATTGCATTTCCAATTCAATCGCCCATGAAACAAATCATTCATATTGAGGGGATGACCTGCCAAGGGTGCGCCTCGTCTGTAGAAAAAGCCATCTCACAACTCCCCGCTGTGAAAAGCGTTAGCGCCAATCCCAAAACTGGGGTTGTAGTGGTTTTGCAGCAATCCCCGGTCCATCCCGATGAGATCAAAGCGGCTTTACCGCCCAAATACGCACTGGTCGATCATTCATCAACAGTCCCTTCAAAAGCCAAACAGCTTTTTCCACTTGGATTGATTTTTGTGTTCCTGATTGGGGGAACAACAATGATCCATTTTCCCATTTTTGAAACACAAGCGGTTTTACCCGATTTTATGGGTTTGTTTTTTGTGGTATTTTCGTTTTTTAAGTTTCTCGATCTAAAAGGGTTTCAAGAGAGCTTTAGGCGATATGACCCATTGGCTAAATCCCTTCCCTTCTATGGTTGGTTGTATCCGTTTATAGAACTGACCCTTGGCATTCTTTTTTTGATGCAGTGGAAAGTTCAACTGGCACTATGGCTGACTTTGGGGATTTTGAGCATCACAACGCTAGGGGTTGTCAGGGTATTATTGTCTAAACAACAAATTCAATGTGCATGTTTGGGTTCGGTGCTCAACCTTCCGATGACCGAGGCTACTTTGATTGAAAATGTAGTGATGATTGGTATGGCAGGGTGGATGCTCTTATAATTGCCCGACAAATACCGCCAAAGCGTTTTGGAATTGAGCTTGTAATTTTGAATCCAGTATCCCCTTATTTTCATCAAAGGTTTTCGGAAAATTTGGAAGGGAAAAATGCGGAATATCGTAAGGGTTCTTCCTCGCAATTCGGTTGTGAGCTTGTTCCAAAACGGCTTTGGCACCCCGATCACCGTCATTGGTTGCCAACAACAACATGGGCTTGGAATACCAAAGGTTGCCTTCAAAACGCGAAATCCAATCAAAGATATTTTTAAACGCTGCCGAATAAGAACTGTTGTGCTCGGCAAAGGAAATGATGATCCCATCTGCCGAGATAAGCAAGTCTTTGAAATTATGGGCTAGCTGGGGAAAGCCATCCTTATTTTGACGATCAACACTAAAAATCGGCATCTCATAATCGTTTAAATCCAAAATAGTCGCTAGGGCATTTGGCACACAAGAGGCAGCATAAGTCGCCAATTTTTTGTTGATGGAATGGATAGATGAACTCGCACCAAAGGCAATGATCTTTTTCATAGGTTGCAAATTACAAATTCTGTTTGGTTTTAAAACTTTGCTTTTGGGTATGCATCACATCAAGATAAGTGATATCTTTAGCAAGATGGGGCAAGTCGTTTATCTTCACTTTTTTAGGTACAATCAACACCGATTTTGGGCATTTACCCAGATGCAACGCGCTCATGCTGGTTTGCAAGACTGCAAGGGATTGCAGTTTTATAAGATATTGGGAACGGGTGCAGGTGCTGGCTTTAGCTTGCGTCCCGATTTTTCAACCTATGCCTTGCTCAGTGTTTGGGACAGTGAAGACGACAAAAAGCAGGCCTTTGCAAGTTCGCCCGTTTTACAGGCATTTTTTGATCGTTCTGCAACGCAACGCATCTATGCATTACGCCCCATCCATACTCATGGGAAGTGGAGCGGTCAGTCGCCCTTTGTTGTGCAAAAGCCCTCGGGTGATAAACCCATAGGTGTTATTACGCGAGCCACACTCAACCCTTCAAGGCTGATCGATTTTTGGCGGCATGTCCCCCAAGCATCACAGGCGATAAAAGAAGCCAAAGGTGTTGGATTTTTTAAAGGGATCGGAGAATGGCCTTTTGTACAACAAGCGACCTTTAGCGTATGGGAAAGCGCTGAAGCGATTCGTACGTTTGCCTATGTTTCTCAGGCACACGCTTCGATTGTGAAAAAGACAAGAGAACGCAAATGGTACAAAGAAGATATGTT
>CAXRDL010000026.1:0-30194 GCA_964229535.1 Flavobacteriaceae bacterium
ATATAGCGTTGCATTTCACTTTGGCTGCTTCGTATAGCAGCCGTGTCATCGTTGAAATATCCCGAAGGACTTGGATTCATACTGGCAACCAGCATAAAAGAGGCGGGATAGCAAACGGTAAACTTTGCCCTCGAAATGGTGACTTCTCTGTCTTCAAGTGGTTGTCGCATCACCTCAAGTGCACTGCGTTTAAACTCGGGGAGTTCGTCAAGAAAAAGCACCCCGTTGTGTGCGAGTGAAATTTCACCCGGTTGTGGATAGGAACCCCCACCCACTAGGGCAACATCCGAAATGGTATGGTGCGGAGACCGAAAGGGTCGTGCACGCAACAAGCCCTCATCTTTTACGCCACCGACAACGGAATTAATTTTTGTAGTTTCTAGGGCTTCCTCCAGTTCCATAGGAGGCAATATCGTTGGCAATCGTTTGGCGAGCATGGTTTTTCCTGAACCTGGCGGTCCAATCAAAATGATATTATGTCCACCAGCTGCTGCAATTTCCATACACCGCTTGATGCTTTGCTGCCCTTTTACATCGGAAAAGTCCAAACCGTAATGATGTTGTGTGCGAAACGCTTCTTGGATGTCGATGTGTTCGGCATCAAATGGAGTTCCCTCCAAAAAAGAAATGATCTCTTTGATATGGCTAAACCCATAAACATCTAATCCGTCGACCACAGCGGCCTCTTTTGCGTTTTCGGCAGGTACAATTAGGGATTGAAATCCAGATGCCTTTGCTTGAACTGCAATCGGCAACACCCCTTTAATGGGCCGAAGATGCCCGTCGAGGGTCAACTCCCCCATCATACAACAGCTTTCGAGTTGGGTTGGTTGAATTTGTCCATCCGCAGCGAGTATCCCAATGGCAATCGGCAAGTCATAGGCAGACCCCTCTTTTCGCAAGTCAGCAGTGGCGAGATTGATCGTGATTCGTTTACCGGGTAATTTGTAATTGGTATTGGTCAGGGCAGCGGCAATGCGGTAATTGCTCTCTTTTACCGCATTGTCGGGCAATCCCACCAGATGGTAGCCAATGCCTGCATCAATATGTACTTCGATTGTGATGGGAACAGCATCAATGCCAAAAACGGCACTTGCAAAGACTTGGGTCAGCATAAATAGGTTTTGGCTAAAGGTAAAAATTATTTGCACAAGCTCGTGTATTCTCCCCATCTATTATTTTCTTTGCAGTATGAATCCAACTGACTTTAGAAATATTTGTGGGCATTATGCAACGGGAATAACGGTATTAACCACCACACATAAGGGGGAAGCACATGGGATAACGGTCAACTCTTTTAGCTCTGTTTCTCTTGACCCGCCTCTTATTTTGTTTTGCATCGATAAGGGTGCACGTTTCAATACGCCCTTGAATGCAGAGCAATATCTGGCGATCAACATCTTATCTGAACATCAACAAGAGGTTTCAAATCGCTTTGCCAGTTCCAAATTGACAAATGAAGAGCGGTTTGAAGGTTTAGCTACGATACCAGAACACAAATACCCTGTTTTTGCGGATAGTCTAGGGGTTTTGGAGGCAAAACTACAAGCAACCCACGACGGCGGAGATCACTGGATTTATGTCGCAAAAGTTTCTTCGGGTCAGGCTTTTGAGGGTTCTCCCCTTCTCTATTATGGCGGGTCTTACTCGAGTGTAAATCCCAACGCTTGACGAGGTACATTGGCTAAGCCATTTTGCAACCATTGCAAATAAGTCGGAATATCCGTGTATTGCTGTGGGGGTGCCAAGACGGTTCCATCGGGCATCATCAAGATATAATGTGGCTGGGCTACGGAGTTGAAATTTATGGCCTGAAAGGCAGCCCATTTCTGTCCGATGGTTTCGATATTTCGAATTCGCCCTGAGGTGTATTCAAGCGTAAACTGATCTTCCTTTGCCAGTGGCTCTCGATCATCTACATATAACGAAATCAAAACCAGTTCCTCGTTGATCAGCCGATAAATTTCTGGATCGCTCCAAACATTTTCTTCGACTTTCCGACAATTCACACATGCCCAACCCGTAAAGTCCAATAATATTGGCTTATTCGCTGCTTTAGCAACCGCTACGCCTTTGTCATAGTCTTTGTAGCAATCTAAGTTGAGGGGACAATCAGAATCCTGTGCATAAATACTGTAAAATGTCGGCGGTGGAAATCCAGCCAATAGCTTGAGTGAATTGGAAGACGAGTTAGGTAAGGTACCTGGAACGAGATACACAACAAACGACAAACTCACAACCGCAAGTAGAATCCTGCCTGTTCCCAATGTTGGTTTCTTTGCTTTATGAGGAAATCGGAATAAACCAAATAGGTACGCAATCATCACAACAAAAATCAGGATCCATAGACCGATAAAAATCTCACGTTTGAGGATACCCCAATGCGCCACGAGATCAGCGTTGGACAGGAATTTGATCGCTAATGCGAGTTCGATAAAGCCCAACACCACTTTTAGGGTATTCATCCATCCGCCGGACTTGGGTAAGCTCTGCAACAGATTGGGAAATAACGCGAACAAACCAAATGGTAAAGCCAACGCCAAACCAAATCCAGTCATCCCCATACTGAGTTGGGTTGCTCCTCCTGTGCTTGACAAAGAGCCCGCAAGTAGTGAGCCCAAAATCGGACCTGTACACGAAAAGGAAACGATGGCAAGGGTGAGCGCCATTAAAAAGATTCCGATGAATCCCCCTGCTTTATTCGATGCAAAATCGAGTCGGTTTGCCCACGACGAAGGAAGGGTGAGTTCATAATACCCAAAAAACGAAAAGGCAAAGAACAAAAAAATCAAAAAGAAAAAAATGTTGAGCCAAATGTTCGTCGAAATGGTGTTGAGAATTTCGGGGTTAATCGAGTCGAGAAAGTGAAAGGGCAGACTCAACAAGGCATAAATCAAGACAATAAAAAAGGCATAGAGTAAGGCATTGGTCAACCCTTGACTTTTGGTACTGCTCTGTTTGGTAAAAAATGAAACGGTCAGTGGAATCATCGGAAATACACAAGGCGTAAGCAAGGCGATCAATCCGCCAAAAAAACCGAGTAAAAAGATATTCCAAATGGAAGATGAATCACTGTCTTGATCTGAATTTGTCGTGAGAAGATCAGTGTTTTTCAGTTCAATTTTTAGCTTTTTCTCAGAATCTGCAGTGAGCGCAGTTAGGTCTTCTGATTGTTGCTGTTGCGAATCGCCAGTAAGAGATATCAACAACTGTTCATCTCTAAAAATACAGAGTTTATCATCACATGCCTGGTAGATTAAATCTACTGTAATGTCTTGAACAGACTGATCAGCCACTTGTATCGTTTGATAAAAGGTCGCTTTGTTGTCAAAATAAGACAGTTCCATTTCGAAAATGGGATCATAACCCGTGATCAATTCTGAATGCGTTAATGAACCAATTGGGGTTACATCTTGAAAACTGAATTCGGTTGGGAGCGGGCCATCTTCTGGCATTTCTGTGGCATACAAATGCCATTTCTCTTCAATGGTAGCGGTAATGACCACATTATAGGTTAGGGAATCGATTTTTTTTGCTTGGGTTGTCCAAGTCACAGGGTTCTGTGCCAAGGCCAAACTCGCAAAAAGAAGGTTGAGGATAAGGGGTATAATTTTCATTTGAGGTTAATGTTTAAAAAATTGATGGTTGTTTCTGTTGGTACAAATCTACGATCTGCACGCTTACCGACAATCCAAACGATATCATTGCCTGAACACAACAACCATTGTGCCGCTTTTTCGGTTGCGGTATATTTTTCGTCTTTAAAATATTTAGAAACTTTTTTTGAGCCTGTCATGCCAGTCGGATAGAAGTGATCTCCCCTATTCCATTTGCGCAGCTTCAAGGGAAAGGATATGGCTGTCGCATCAAGAGTCAAACTGCTTTGCTCATGCTGTTGATCTCTCGAAAATAGAAGTTCTATTGGCTCATGAATGCCATGTTCATAAACCTCGAACTCCATTTCTTTCTTTTGATCTATGGATTTGTAAAGTAAGAACTCATTTCGGCCAACTTCAAGCGTGTGATCTGTCGAATGGATGCACTTTCCTTTTTGTGTGCTCAACAATTTGATCACTTCTCGATGGTCAAAACCATAGGGGTGAAACAGTTGATGAATCCAGAACGATAGGGGCTGAAGTTCTTTTACAGATGAGATGGAAATCCGAATGTTCTCCTTTTCCATCAGAAAAAGTTGCTTTTTCAACTGTTCGGTTTGTTGCTGGATTACCAAAGCAGCTTCCTTTGTAAAATCTATGGTTTTGGTGGTGTTCTCCAAAGCTTTTGGATGCAATTTGGCCAATACTGGGATCACATGATGACGGATTGCGTTGCGTTGATAGTCGTCACTTTGATTGGACCGATCTTCTCGCCAAGGAATTTGATGCGTTTGGGCATAGGCGATAATTTCAGATTTGTGAAATGGCAAAAGGGGTCTCAAAATTCTTCCGTTTTGCTCCGGAATGCCAGTTAAACCTTCGATACCAGTACCTCGAATGATGTTCATCAGTAGGGTTTCGATATTATCATCTGCGTGATGAGCGGTCAATATCACATCATAGTTGTTGGACAGGCAGAGTTCCTCAAACCAGTTGTAGCGTAATGTTCGAGCTGCCATTTGCGTTGACTGTTTAGGCAGTTTGGTATCAAATCGTTTGATATGGCATGTCAGTTGATGACGTTTACAATAAGACTCAACGAGTTGCTCGTCTTGCGCACTGTCTTGTCCACGAAGTTGAAAGTTGCAGTGTGCAACCGCCACTACATCAAAATATTCACGGAGCATATCCAATAAGACCATACTGTCAACTCCCCCACTGACAGCCACCAAAACTCGTTGTGAGCTGAGCGCAGGAAAGTGAGAATGAAGATGCGTCTGAAATCTGGATTTCATGGTTGCAAACTACAAATTAATGGCCATTTTTTTCGAAAGAACCTCTAGAACCCCTTTTGCCTTGAGCAAGCATTCTTCATACTCCTTTTCTGGATTCGAATTTGCGGTTAGGGCACTTCCGACTTGCAACGAAAGATATTCGGTGTCTTTTCGGTATAAAAGAGAACGAATCACAACATTAAAATCAAAATCTCCATTGGGGTCGATATAGCCAAAAGCACCGCTATACAATCCTCTTTTGGTCTCCTCATATTGTTCGATAAGTTGCATCGCTCGTACCTTGGGCGCTCCTGTCATGCTCCCCATTGGAAAACAAGCAGCTATGGCGTCTGAAACTTGAGTTTCTATTTGCAATTCGGCCGCGACTGTCGATATCATTTGATGCACATGCGCAAACGGATAGACTTTGCACAACTCTTCCACTTGCACACTTCCTTTGGTTGCAATCCGCGACATATCATTGCGTACCAGATCGACGATCATGGTGTTTTCTGCACGTTCCTTTTCGCTCTTTTGCAATTGATGTGCTTCTGCTGCATCCTGAACCATATCGATATGGCGTTTTGCTGTCCCTTTGATCGGTTGGGAAATCAACCGATCACCGACTCGTTTTAAAAATCGTTCAGGGGAACTGCTGAGTACATATTTATCATCGATTTGGACAAAGGCAGAAAAGGGTGATTTTGTCTTTTGATTTAGTTCTTGAAACAGGGTATGTGGTTCGATGTTAGCATCTTCTGCATAGAGTTCCATGCAAAAATTCACTTCGTAGATATCACCTCTTGCGATATGTTGCTGAAGATCATGTGTTTTGTCAAGATAATCTGCTTTGGAAATCCGGTGCTGCATAGAAATCTCTTTTTCAATACTATCTGGGTACTGATCTGAAGTGGACATGATCTGTTCCCAGTCATCATTTGGGTGATATGCAGAAAGATAATGTGCTTCCACTTGATTGTCTTTGATAATCCACAAGCGTTTGGGTTGGAAAAAAAACAGCTCGGGAAAGTCCAGATGATCAAGGTTTTGTGACTGTAGATTTTCCAATTGGTTTTTCAGGTCGTAAGAAAGAAAGCCAAACAACCAGTCGGAATTGGAATGAATATGCTTTTGTAAGGAGTCAAGGGCATCTTGATTTTGTGAGTGTACAACAGTATGAGCATCCGTTGCAAGGAGAAAATCATATTTTGTTTCTTGATGCGCATAGTCATTCGAATCCAACACGACAGTAGTCGAATACTGTTTCGACCAATGCAAAAGTTGCAACTTGAGTTGTTCGATATTGGGATGTGAAAAACGGGCAAAACTGCGTTTCAACGAATACAGATTGTTAGATTTGTAACAAAAATAATCAATAGATTTAGCAGTAACCCTTTTATTTTCACAATTTTTACTGATATTTGCACCGTGATTTTAAAAAGACACCTCTTGTTAACTCCACGCCGTCCGCGTCGCCCCTTTGGGGGTATATAGTCTTTAGGGAGCTATGGTGCGTCCAGCTTCGTCTTCATATTCATCTTTTTTTCAATTCAAATTCACAGCACAATGAACATTGTCATTGCAGGCAAGTCGCATATACAGTATGCAAAGCAAATTTCGGAACTAATCGCTTCCTCCGCTCAGGTAAGAGGGACAGGGATTGCGCGGCGCACACCAGAGTATATTGTCAGTAAAATTGAGAATAAGAACGCAATAATTGCCTTGGACGGTGATGTTTTTGCTGGTTTTTGTTATATCGAAGTTTGGGGACACAACAAATACGTAGCTCATTCGGGTTTGATTGTTGCACCAGAGTACAGAGGAAAAGGACTGGCAAAATCTATTAAAACAAAAATCTTTGACTATTCCAGAGAAAAATATCCTGATGCCAAAGTCTTTGGGATTACCACAGGTCTCCCTGTGATGAAAATCAATTATGAACTCGGCTACAAGCCCGTTACGTTTTCTGAATTGACAGATGACCCTGCGTTTTGGAAGGGCTGTCAAACTTGTAAAAATTACGATGTCCTCACAAGGACCGATCACAAAATGTGTTTGTGTACGGGGATGCTCTATGACCCACAAGCAGATGCAGAAGAAAAGACCTATGACAACGCCGTCATGAGTCGATTGAACAAAATCAAACAATCATTGTTTTTAAACAAGAAAAAAGCATGAAAAAGTTAGTCCTTGCCTACAGCGGAGGTCTAGACACCTCCTTTTGCGTAAAGCACCTCAGCCAGTTGGGATATGAAGTGCATGCAGTGAGTGTAAACACTGGTGGTTTTGACGCTGAGGAAGTCAAATCATTGTCTGCCAAAGCCATGGCTCTAGGCGCAACATTCTACGAGTCTATTGATGCGGTGGAGACCTTTTATCAGAAAGTGATTCGGTTTTTGGTGTTCGGCAATGTCCTGAAAAACAATACCTATCCCCTTTCGGTTAGTGCCGAGCGAATTATACAAGCAGTAGAGATTGTCAATTACGCCAAATCCATAGGAGCCACCCATATTGCGCATGGCAGTACAGGTGCCGGTAACGATCAAGTACGATTTGACTTGATTTTTCAAACCCTAGCACCAAACATTGAAATCATCACGCCGATTCGCGATCAAAAGTTGTCGAGGGAAGACGAGATTGCCTTTCTCAAGTCTCATGGGGTCGAAATGGAATGGGCCAAAGCCCAATACTCTGTCAACAAAGGACTTTGGGGTACGAGTGTGGGTGGAAAAGAAACGCTGGAATCGAAAGACCCGCTGCCAGAAGAGGCCTACCCGAGTCAATTATCCGAACAGCAACCAGCCAAAATTGCTCTTCAGTTTACAAAAGGGGAATTATCTGGCATTGACGGTAAACAAATGGATGCGATTTCTGCCATTCAAGCGCTTGATCAAATCGCCTCTAGTTATGCGATTGGAAGAGATATCCACGTTGGGGATACGATTATTGGGATCAAAGGAAGAGTTGGCTTTGAAGCAGCTGCTCCGCTTTTGATCATCAAGGCACATCACTTGCTAGAAAAACACACTTTGAGCAAATGGCAGCAACAACAAAAGGAACAACTCGCGAGCTTTTATGGCATGCATTTGCACGAAGGACATTATCTCGATCCTGTGTTGAGAGATATTGAGGCCTTTATGGAAAGTTCGCAAAAGATGGTCACAGGAACCGTTTTTGTCACGCTCCACCCCTATCGATTTACTCTTGATGGCATCGAATCGGCTCATGATTTAATGGATTCCTCTTTTGGAAGCTATGGCGAGATAAACCGCAACTGGACGAGTGAAGATGTAAAAGGGTTTATCACCGTTACTGCTAATGCAACTAAAATTTACAATCATGTCAACAACAGCTAAAAAGACGGTCGGAGTCGTCGGCGGATCTGGCTACACGGGTGGTGAGCTTCTTCGCTTGTTGGTGAATCATCCGTTGGTTACCATTGATTTTGTGTATAGTAGCACGCGACCTGGAACGCATCTTACTGAAACGCATACGGATTTGATCGGACAAACCGATGTGCAGTTTATGGATGAAGTCAATCCAAATGTGGATGTGTTGTTCTTATGTCTTGGTCATGGACTGTCGGGAACTTTCTTACACGAAAACCCGATGAACGACAACACAAAAATTATTGATTTGAGCAATGAATTTCGATTGCAGAATGATCAGCATTTTTTAGGAAAGTCTTATGTGTATGGCTTACCTGAATTTCAAAAACAAAAAATTCAGTCTGCACAAGCGGTAGCCAATCCCGGTTGTTTTGCAACAGCGATTCAATTGGCACTTTTACCACTTGCCAAAGAAGGGTTGCTACAAAATGATGTTCAAGTACACGCCATCACTGGAAGCACAGGCGCAGGTGTAAAACCCTCTGCGACCTCTCACTTTAGCTGGCGAAACAATAATGTGTCTTGGTACAAGCCATTTACCCATCAGCATTTGGGAGAAATTGGCGAAACCCTCCAAGCCCTACAACCGAATATTCCTGAAATCAATTTTTTACCGATTCGGGGAAACTTTACCCGAGGGATATTTGCAAGTGTGTACACGACTTTTGAGGGAGATCTTGATGATGCCTATTCTTTGTATGAACAATTTTATGCCAATAGCTCGTTTACGCACATCAGCAAGAAAGCATTGGATTTAAAAATGGTAGTCAACACCAACAACTGCTTGATTCACTTGCATAAACACAACAATTTACTCCTGATCACCAGTTGTTTAGACAACCTTCTCAAAGGGGCATCAGGGCAAGCCGTTGAAAACATGAATTTGATGTTTTCATGGCCACAAACAACAGGATTACAACTTAAAGCAAACGTTCATTAAACACGAAATACTATGAAAATCGCAATTATCGGTGCTGGAAATCTTGGCTTGAGTATTGCCAAAGGGCTACTGACCAACAACATCATTACGCAGTTATACCTGACTAAGCGCAATACATCTTCGATTTCAGATTGGAGCGAGTACAAAAACACACACGTCACGGATGATAATGCGGAAGCCATTTCATCTTCTGACGTCATTATTTTTGCTGTACAACCCGCTCAACTCAGCGAAGTTCTTGCAAAAAATGCAGATCTATTCACCGAAAAACACGTCTTAATTTCAACAGTTACTGGGTTTTCAATCGAGAAGATGGAAGCCATAGTCGGAAACGACAAATACATCATTAGGTCGATGCCAAACACAGCCATTTCAGTTGGTAAATCGATGACTTGTTTATGTGCCAATGACAAAGGAAAACAACGCCTGTCACTCGCAGAAGCGATTTACAATGCCCTTGGCACGAGCATCATCATCGACGAAAAGCATATGCGAGCTGCAACGGTCATCTGTGCATCAGGGATTGCCTTTTGGATGCGATTGATTCGCGCAACGACCCAAGGAGGCGTTCAACTCGGCTTTGATGCAGATGAAGCCATGAAGATGTCGATGAACACCGCCTTAGGAGCTGCTTCTCTACTGATTGAAACCGACTCTCATCCAGAACAGGAAATCGATAAGGTAACCACGCCACAGGGCTGTACTATTGAAGGACTCAATGAAATGGAGCACCAAGGACTGAGTTCGTCTTTAATCAAAGGGATTGTTGCTTCGTTTAATAAAATTAATGTGATTAGTAAAGGATAAGCCATGCCCTTATTTGATGTATATCCCTTGTATGACGTAGAGCCCACCAAAGCCCGTGGGGTGTATGTCTATGATCAAAAAGGAACCAAATATCTCGATTTATACGGAGGTCATGCTGTGATTTCAATCGGTCATGGACACCGAACCTATAAACGAATGTTGAGAAAACAACTCCATCGGATTGGATTTTACTCCAATGCGGTTCAAAATCCTCTGCAAGAAAAACTATCTGCAGATATCAATCGACAGTCGGGTTGTACCGATTATGAGTTGTTTATGTGTAGTTCGGGAGCAGAGGCAAATGAAAATGCACTTAAACTGGCCTCATTTCACACTGGTAAATCACGAGTGATTGCCTTTGACAATGCCTTTCATGGACGAACCAGTGCGGCAGTTGCTGCCACGGACAACAAAAACATACAGGCGCCTTTGAACAATCAACAACAAGTGGATTTTATCCCGTTTAACGATGCTGATGCGCTTGAGAAAGAACTAGCCAAAGGTGATGTCTGTGCTGTCATTTTTGAAGCCATACAGGGGGTTGGTGGTTTGGATGAGCCAACAGCAGCGTTTGTTGCGCAAATGGAAACACTTTGTGAAACCCATCAAACTTGCCTGATTGCCGACGAAGTACAATCTGGTTTTGGACGTAGTGGTGACTTCTTTGCCTTTCAGAAATACAACATCAATCCCCATATTATCAGTATCGCCAAAGGCATGGGAAATGGCTTTCCAGTTGGTGGGATTCTTGTCAACCCAGTCATCAAGGCCAAGTATGGACTGTTGGGAACCACTTTTGGCGGAAACCATCTTGCTTGTAGCGCTTCCCTAGCGGTTTTACAGGTGTTGGAAAAAGAAAAACTTTACGATCACGCCAAAGCCATGGGCGAATACTTTGTTGCAAAAGCCAAAGAACTCCCATTTGTCAAAACAATCAAAGGAAGAGGACTGATGCTCGGACTGGAATTTGAGAACGAAGTGGGCGCATTGCGGAAAGAATTGATTTTTAAACACCGTATTTTTACTGGAGGGAGTAGCAACAAAAACCTGATTCGAATCCTACCCCCACTCAATGTCAAACAAAAGCATTTGGATCAATTGTTTACTGCCTTAAACGCATGTCACTGATGAAAAATTTTATCACCTTACAAGATTTAGTCGATCTGAAAAAGACCATTACGCTTGCCAAAAGCTGCAAAGAAGATCCCTTTGCAAATGTGCATTTGGGACAACGAAAAACGATTGGCTTATTGTTCTTCAATCCGAGTTTACGCACACGACTCAGCACCCAAAAAGCCGCTCGAAACCTCGGTTTGGATGTCATGGTTATGAACTTTAGTAATGAGGCCTGGGCAATCGAGTATGAAAACGAAACCATCATGAGTGGACTTCGATCAGAACACGTAAAAGAAGCTGCGCAAGTCGTATCCCAATACTGTGATTTTGTTGCGATTCGGGCGTTTGCTTCCTTGACCGACAAAAAGCGTGACGAGGAAGAACAAGTCCTTCGAAAATTTGCGGAGTTTGCCACAATTCCCATCATCAATATGGAAAGTGCAACAGCGCATCCCCTACAAGCTTTGGCGGATGGGCTAACGATACAGGAGCAAGTAACCGTCAAAAAACCAAAAATTGTGTTGAGTTGGGCGCCTCACCCAAAGGCATTGCCGCACGCGGTTGCCAACTCATTTATCAGATTGATGAATCACACAGAAGCAGACTTTGTCATTACCCATCCTGAGGGTTATGACCTCAATCCTGCTATTGTCGGGAATCACACAGTAAACTACAATCAGGAGGAAGCATTGGCAGATGCCGATGTGGTCTATGTCAAAAACTGGTGTTCCTATACCAATTACGGTGCGATTTTGCGAACAGACAACCAGTGGATGATGACAGCTGATAAAATGAAACACGCCAACGATGCCTTTTTTATGCATTGTCTTCCCATCAGAAGAAACGTAGTTGCATCAGACGACGTTTTGGACCACCCAAAGTCATTGGTGATCGAACAAGCCAACAACAGAACTTTTGCCGCACAGGCCGTATTACAAGAATTTTTAACCCATGGATAAGCTACACATTGTCAAACTTGGCGGTGGATTACTCGAGGACAGCAGTGCGACAGCAACTGCTTTGGCCTCTTTTCATGCACTTTCTGGACACAAAATCCTTGTCCATGGCGGTGGTAGCCAAGCCAGTGTACTCTGTGAAAAACTCGGCATAGAACCCAAGATGCACAACGGAAGACGAATCACCGACGATGACACCCTAGACGTAGCCGTCATGGTTTATGCCGGTCTTGCCAACAAAACAGTCGTAGCGGGTCTCCAAAAACTCGGCACCAACGCCATTGGCGTATCGGGTGCAGACGCCAATCTGATTCAAGCAAACAAAAGGCCTGTACAAGACATTGACTATGGATGGGCTGGGGATATCAGCTCGGTCAATACGGAAAGTCTAACTGCATTTCTGTCGATTGGATTATCCCCTGTGTTTTGCGCGATTACCCATGACCAAAACGGTCAACTGCTCAATACAAATGCCGATACCATCGCTGCCACTGTCGCCAGTGCTTTAGCTACGGATTACGAGGTATATTTACACTATTGCTTTGGGCATGCAGGTGTATTGAAAGATATTCAGGATGAAAACAGTGTGATTCCCACTATTGAAGTCAACGAAGTAGAAGAACTGCATCACAAGGGCATTATCGCAGATGGGATGCTTCCCAAATTGCAAAATGCCGTGATGGCACTCCAACATGGGGTTCAAGCAGTAACCATTGAAAAACCAGAGACTGTTCACGACGAACAGGCACTTAAAACAACAGTAATCGGATGAGTACAGACCACTTAGCAGATGATGTGATTGGGTTGCTCATGCAACTGATTGAAATCCCCTCCTTCTCTGGTGAGGAATCTGAAACGGCTGATTGTATCCAAAACTGGTTACACAGTAAAGGGGTTAAGACCCAGCGCATTCAAAACAACGTCTTTGCTTTTAACAAGCACTACGACCCAGCCAAACCGAATTTGCTATTAAACTCACATCACGATACCGTAAGACCCAATACCGCCTATACACGTGACCCACACAAAGCAGAGATTATCGATGGGAAACTGTTTGGATTGGGCAGCAATGATGCTGGTGGTGCTTTGGTATCCTTACTCGGACTGTTTGCCCATTTCTACGAAGCGGAAAACCTCACCTACAATCTGATTGTAGCTGCAACAGCAGAAGAAGAAAGCTCAGGGCCAAACGGATTAAACAGCTTGCTAAAAGACCTCCCTGAAATCGATGTAGCGATCGTTGGTGAACCCACACAAATGCAATTGGCCATCGCCGAGAAGGGACTTGTTGTTTTTGATGCAGTGGTAAAAGGAACAGCTGGACATGCCGCTCACCCCAACAATGATAATCCGATCATCAAGACTATGGATGTAATCCAATGGTTTCAAAACCTTTCATTTGACAAGGTGTCGGATACCCTCGGACCAGTTAAACTCACCATCACCCAAATCAACGCTGGCAGTCAGCACAATGTCGTACCAGGACAGGTCAATCTGGTGCTGGATGTGCGCGTAAACGAATGCTACACCAATCAAGAAATTGCAGATTTGGTCGGTCAGGCACCCTGTGAGGTAACCGCTCGCTCCTTGCGACTGCAATCTTCCTCAATCGACAACAACCATCCGCTAGTTGTTGCGGGGGTTGCGATGGGGAGAAACACCTATGGCTCGCCTACCCTATCCGATCAGGCAGCCCTATCCTGTCCGTCGCTCAAACTCGGTCCTGGGGACTCGACGAGATCACATACGGCAGACGAATTTATTTATGAAAATGAAATCAAAGAAGCGGTTCGCTTGTATATCGAATTGCTCGACCAAGTAATTACATCATGAAAATCTGGCAAAAAAAAGGAACAAAAGTAAGAGACCACATCGACCAATTTACTGTTGGTGATGATCGCCATTGGGATTTGCGACTTGCTCCCTATGATCTCATTGCATCAAAAGCTCATGCAAAGATGTTGGGGAAGGTTGGCTTGCTTTCCCAATCCGAAGTCGATCAGCTTGTAGAAGGGCTTGTTGCATTGTCTAAAGAAGTTGAAGAGGGTACGTTTACGATTTCTGACGAATTTGAGGACGTTCACTCTAAGATTGAGTACGAATTAACAAAGACTTATGGAGACGTCGGTAAAAAAATCCATACTGCGCGTTCGAGAAACGATCAGGTGTTGGTCGCTATGCAGCTCTATCTCAAAGATGAAATTCAAGAAATCAAGCAACTTGTCAAAGCGTTATTTGAGCAGTATATGACTTTGGCAGATCGGTATAAAGATCAGCTGTTGCCGGGATACACACATTTGCAAATCGCCATGCCGTCTTCCTTTGGGTTATGGTTTTCTGCCTATGCGGAAATTCTTGCCGATGAGGTGCTTTTGCTCAATACTGTTCACACGCTGTGTGACCAAAATCCACTCGGAAGTGCTGCTGGCTATGGCAGTTCCTTCCCAATTGACCGACATGATACCACAGCAACGCTCGGGTTTGAAACCCTAAAATACAACGTCGTAGCAGCACAAATGAGTCGGGGGAAACTCGAAAAAAACTTGGCACAAGCCATTGGTAGTCTCGCTGGTACACTGAGTCGGTTTTCGATGGATGTCTGTTTGTATATGAGTCAAAACTTTGATTTTATCTCCTTTCCAGATGACATCACAACGGGCTCTAGCATCATGCCACACAAAAAAAACCCAGATGTGTTTGAACTCATCCGTGGGAAATGCAATAAAATCCAAGCCCTTCCCAACGAATTGGCTTTGATGAGTACCAATTTACCCAGTGGCTACCACAGAGAAATGCAATTGTTTAAAGGACCAATTATACAAGCCATAGACGACATGAAGGCCTGTTTGTCGATGACCACTTCGAGTATAAAAGAAGTGCAAGTCAAGGGTGATATTCTCTCAGATGAAAAGTACACCCATGTGTTTAGTGTAGATGCCTTGCACGAACTCATTCAACAAGGAGTTCCGTTTCGGGATGCCTATGTCCAGATTGGGGAAGCCATCAACAAAGGGGAATTTGTTCCTCCCAAAATGGCAAAGCACATCCATAGTGGAAGCATTGGCAATTTGGAACTCGACGCCATTCGGGAGAAGTTTACAAAATACTTCGAAAAATAAGCTGTCTAAACGTGTAGCGCGCGGTCTTCCGTGGCAGCCAAAGCGGCCTCTTTCATCGCTTCTGCATAGGTGGGATGTGCATGGCTCATTCGCGCAATATCCTCTGCAGATGCTCTAAACTCCATTGCAGTAACCGCCTGTGCAATCAGATCAGCAGCTCTTGCACCAATGATATGAATGCCGAGAACTTCGTCGGTTTTGGCGTCTGCTAGGATTTTGACAAAGCCGTCTGTGTCCATACTCGCTCTGGCACGACCCAATGCACGCATCGAAAACTGCCCTGCTTTATAGCCCACACCTGCGGCTTTGAGTTCTTCTTCGGTTTTGCCTACGGCAGCCACTTCCGGCCAAGTATAAATCACATTTGGAATGAGGTTGTGATCGATATGCGGTTGTTGTCCCGCGATGATTTCTGCAGCCATCACCCCTTCTTCCTCTGCCTTATGAGCGAGCATCGCACCGCGAACCACATCGCCAATGGCATAGATGTTCGAGACCGAGGTTTGGAGTTGCTTGTTCAATTCTACTTGTCCACGCTCATTGACCACAACGCCAGCAGCCTTGAGGCCAAGCCCTTCTGTATAGGGTTTGCGCCCAACAGACATCAGGCAATAATCACCCGTAAATGTAACGTCTTGCCCCTTTTTGTCTTTGGCAGTGACGGTCACTTCATCGCCCTTGCGTTCTACCCCACTGACTTGGTGTGAGAGATAGAATTTAACGCCTTGTTTTTTCATCACTTTCATCAATTCTTTAGAAAGTGAACTGTCCATGATTGGCGTAATGCGATCGGCATATTCCACAACAGATACTTCAGCACCCAATCGGCGATAGACCTGACCGAGCTCCAATCCAATCACCCCGCCGCCAATCACCACCAAATGCTTGGGGATTTCGGTTAGAGAAAGGGCTTCTGTGGACGTGATGATTCGTTCCTTGTCCAGTGTGACAAAAGGTAAAACTGCGGGTTTGGAACCCGTTGCAATGATACTGTGTTTGGCTTCGATCGTCTGTTTTTTCTTGCCTGCGATTTCGATATGTGTCGCATCGACAAATTTGCCAAGGCCGTGAAAAACCGTGATTTTGTTTTTATCCATCAGATAGTCAATCCCCTTGGTGGTTTGCTCGATGACTTCTGACTTTCTTTTCATCATCTGCCCAAAGTTGATCTTGATTTCTCCTTCTACATCAATCCCATGGGTGGGGAAATTTTTAATCGACTCCTCATAGTGATGAGAGGAATCCAAAAGGGATTTGGAAGGAATACAACCCACATTGAGGCAAGTACCGCCTAGGGTGTCGTATTTTTCGATAAGGGCAGTGGACAGACCCAACTGCGCACAGCGAATCGCTGCTACATAGCCACCAGGGCCAGAACCGATAACAGCAACGTCAAATGAGGACATAGTTTGATTATTTACAAGACAAAAGTAATACGAAAGTGACTACCAATCAAACACTCTACTGATATTAAATCCAAAATGGATATCCCCCTCTGACCAATCGCCTGATGCTTCGGTCAAAAAGCTATGTTCGAGCATCGATCGGGAGTTGGTAAAATGGAGTTGAAAGACGTGTCCGCCTGTTTCAATGTCCAATCCAATGGAGAGCATATTGTTGTAGTTTAGTTCTTCTGGTCGGTTGGTTACCAAACCATAGTCCATATTTAAGCTGATGCGTTTGCTGAGCTTATATCGACCGCCAGCAGCCATTACAAACTGCATATTGCTTTCATCGTCAACTTCCGTCAGGTTTTTGTGAATCAGGGTTGGCGAGAGTTGTAAGGATAGCTTTTCGCTAAACTTTCTGGAAACGAGTGCTTGAGCAGTATAGGTCAGACGGTGGCTAAAATCCAAATCTGGATTCAAATCCAAATCGAGTTGGTTGTTGATTGTGAGTTGACCATAAGCCCCAATCGTAACGGGTGATTTCTCGCTTTGTTGGCGAAGAATACGCAACTTGGTATGGAGCACATAGGTCTTTTGATAGGACGAGCGCGCAGCACCAAAATTGATATAGTCATTGAGACCGTAAATCAACTGGAGTTTGTTGGACGCAATATCGAGCCCAAAGAAGTCGTCAAAGCCATTTTCAATGCTGCCAAATCGGTGAGCAACGATAAAATACATTTCCCCTTTGTCCACCATTTTGGTCGATTCGAGGTTGATGATTTTAAGCCCTTTAAAAGCAGATTCGGCATAAAGCGGCCCCATATCGAGGTCGGCATCGAGTTCGTCCAAAAGGTCGTTTTGTGCCACAGCCAGTGTGGATAACAGTAAAAAAAGTGTAGAAAGTCGTTTCATCATCGTGTAGTCTCTTTCAAAGATAGCGAACTGGGAATTGGTGTACAACCTAGTCCATCATCGTGGATTGATCGAGCACCACCACTTCAAACAAATCGTCATAGCCGATACAACGGCCTTTCAGGGTGAGTTGCCGATTGAGTTGTGCAGCAGGGCGGTTTTCAAACTGTGCCACAAGGGCATCGTCTAGGGTAATGCTATTATCGTATATAAACGTAACCACACCAGAAACTGCTACGGTTTGGTTGAGAAAGGCCTCATTGTTTTGCAGAATTGAGTCTTTTAGGGCGATTGCTGTATCGGTATAGACAGCTCCTTCGGCGGCAATGTCGCGGTGGTCTTTATAGGCGTAGTAATAGAATCCGATTGCCATCAGAATCAATATTATTCCCGAAAAGATGCGTTTACTTGTCATTGGCGTGTTTTGGTAAAGATATGGGTTTTGCGATTGAAAAACTTTTTTATTCCCCACCCAATCCTTTTTGTATCTTTCATGCAGAAACAAAGTTGATGCAAAAGCTACTTCTCCCCTTTCTATTATTGGCAGTTACCATTGCTTCTGGGCAGTCCAAGTATATGACCAAGTCGGGGAGCATGTCTTTTGAGGCCTCTCAACCCTACTTTGAACCCATCGAAGCAACACACTCCGCTGTGTCTGCCTTGTTTAACGCAGAAACTGGCGAACTCGCCGTTTTGGCGCTTGTACGGGGCTTTCGCTTTCCCCTCGCCTTGATGGAAGAGCACTTTAACGAAAACTATATCGAGAGTCACCAATATCCCAAAACAAGTTTTAAAGGGAAAATCACCGACTTTGACCAAACCACCCTCAGCGACCAACCGCAAACCGTTGAACTCACTGGTGAACTCTCTATGCATGGGGTCACCAAAGTCATCAATGTGTCTGCTACTGTCACACAGACGGATGAGCTAATCACATTGGCATCTTCTTTCTCTGTCAAAACATCAGACTTTGGTATTGAAATCCCGAGCTTGGTGAGAAAGCAAATCGATGAAAACGTACAAATTGAGGTGTCTCTCCCCTTACAACCCAAATAAACCGTTATGAAGTCCTCATTATCCCTAAAAACCGCCCTGCTCCCCCCTTTGGTGTTGATTGGGCTATTGGCCTTTAACGTGCTGGTCTATGGCGATGATGCCCTGTCGGGCTCCAACCAGTTTATCCTCCTTCTCGGCGGTGCGGTGGCTGCTGTGGTGGGCTTTGCCAATAAAATTTCGTACAAAACCATGCTCGACAAGGTGGCGGACAACCTCAAATCGGTTACGGGAGCCATTTTGATTTTATTGTTTGTCGGGGCATTGGCAGGCACTTGGCTGATCAGCGGAGTGATTCCCGCCATGATTTACTACGGCTTACAAATCCTTCATCCCTCAATTTTCCTACCTGCTTGCGTGATCATTTGCGCGTTGATTTCTCTGGCAACAGGCAGTAGCTGGACAACTTCCGCAACCGTTGGCATTGCCCTCATTGGCATTGGAAAGGCCTTGGGCGTTCCTGTAGGCATGGTTGCTGGTGCCGTTCTATCGGGTGCCTATTTTGGGGATAAGCTATCGCCCTTAAGCGATACGACCAACCTCGCCCCTGCCATGGCGGGCGCAGACCTTTTTACCCATATCCGATATATGACCCATACCACTGTGCCGAGTATTGTGGTGACACTGATTGTGTTTATCATTCTCGGTATAGGGTTTAGCGCCGACGGCTCGGCGAATTCACAAGAACTGTTAACCGCAATGAATGAGGTGTTTACGATTAACTTGTTTCTGTTTATCGTTCCCATTTTAGTCATTGTGATGATTGTTAAAAAAACACCGCCTTTGGTGGCTTTATTTGTGGGTACGCTTTTGGGTGCTCTTGCCGCTTTGATTTTCCAACAAGAACTGTTGTTGTCCTTGAGTGGGGAATCCAGATTAAGTTTATTTGGCACTTATCAGGTGATTATGGATGCAATTACCGTTTCAACTCAAATTGAAACCACTTCCCCTGCCCTGAGCGATCTCTTTCAGTCTGGTGGAATGCAAGGCATGCTCGGAACCATCTGGCTGATCATTTGCGCCATGGTTTTTGGTGGGGTGATGGATGCCATTGGTGCTTTGGCAACGATCAGCGCAGCACTGCTCAGCATGGCCAAGTCCACCTTCCAACTCTTTGCCAGTACGGTTGCTTCGTGTTTGGCAATCAATATCACCGCTTCGGATCAATACCTGTCCATTGTTGTCCCGGGAAAAATGTTTGAAAAGGCCTATCAAGATCGTGATCTCGCACCCGAAAACCTGAGTCGCACGCTCGAGGATTCTGGTACGGTAACCTCGGTGTTGATCCCCTGGAATACCTGTGGGGCCTATCAGTCGGGTGTCTTGGGCGTGGATGTGAGTCAGTATTTTTTCTATGCGATTTTCAACTGGTTAAGCCCCTTTATGACCTTGTTCTTTGCCGCTTTCCACATCAAAATCAAACGACTCTCTTCATGACCCAGGAGTTTTTGTCTTTGAGAATCCGTAATTTTGTCTCAACATGACAGATTCAAAGTCAACATTGCGTTCCCGTCAACAACAAATCCTTTTCGGTCTGTCGATTATTTTGATTGCCGTTGTTCTTCTTGCGTCCATGGTGTCTTATTATTTCACTTGGGAGCACGACCAAAGCAGCTTGGGTGATTTTGCCGATCGCAGCGTACAAACCGAGAACATCGCAAGTAAGTTTGGAACAAGCATCGCTCATTTTTTGATGTATCAATTTTTGGGGTTGGGTTCTTTTGTATTGGTGTTGATGGTCTTAATCACAGGATTTCGACTCTTTATCGGAAGTCCTTGGAACAATCCCTTGGGGACATGGTCATGGACAATCGCCAGTTCGATATGGGTTTCGCTATTGTTGAGCTTTATCGTACCGCAATACCCCATTTTAGGTGGTATGGTCGGCTATGAGATATCGCGATTCACGACCGATTATATCGGGGATATTGGCTTGGCCAGTATTTTGATTTTTGGATGCATTGCCTTTATGGTTTTGATTTTAAAAGTTACGCCTGAAAGAATCCTAACAGCTTTTTCATCTCTGCAAACTGAAAAAGACGATACGGAACCCGTTGAAGAGGAAAAGACCGCAGAACCCATCGATCTCCCTGTTAAAGAAGCTGTAAAGCCAAGTCCCAAACCGACAAAACCAACGGCTACAAAAGCTGAAAACGCAGACGAAGTCAAGTTGACAATCGACAAGCCCATTGCAGATGAGCCAGAAGTGGAATTGGCCAAAAAACTCGTCAAAGAGCAAGGGGAAGTCGATCCGACCTTGGAATTGAGCAAGTTTCGGGGACCTACCCTCGAACTGTTAAAGGCATACAACGAAGAAGGCATCACGATCAATGAGGCAGAACTCGAGGAAAATAAAGAAAAGATTGTCGAAACGCTGAGCAATTATAAAATTGGCATTGCGGATATCAAAGCCACGATTGGCCCCACGGTTACGCTCTATGAAATCATTCCCGCTGCAGGAATCCGGATTTCAAAAATCAAAAACCTCGAAGACGATATCGCTCTGTCCTTGTCTGCCTTAGGCATTCGAATTATCGCTCCTATCCCTGGGAAAGGAACAATCGGGATTGAAGTGCCCAACAAAAACCCAACCATCGTTTCTTTCCGATCGGTAGTGGGCTCAAAAAGCTTTCAAGAAGCCGAAATGGAATTGCCCCTAGCCCTGGGAAAAACGATTAGCAATGAGACATTTGTAGTCGATCTGGCCAAAATGCCGCATATGCTTATGGCTGGTGCAACCGGACAAGGAAAATCGGTTGGACTCAATACCATATTGAGTTCGCTGCTCTATAAAAAACACCCTGCCGAAATCAAGTTTGTCTTGGTTGACCCCAAAAAAGTGGAACTCACACTGTACAACAAAATTGAACGGCATTACCTCGCCAAACTCCCCGACGTAGAGGATGCGATTATTACCGACAACCGTCAGGTGATCAATACACTAAACTCCTTGTGTATTGAAATGGACAATCGATACAATATGCTCAAAAATGCGATGTGTCGCAACATAAAGGAGTACAACAAACGCTTTAAAAAACGGGAGCTCAACCCCAATGACGGTCATGCTTTTCTCCCCTACTTGGTATTGATTGTGGATGAGTTTGCCGATCTGATTATGACTGCTGGCAAGGAAGTGGAAGCTCCCATTGCGCGTTTGGCACAACTCGCACGTGCTGTAGGGATTCATTTGATAATCGCTACACAGCGCCCATCGGTCAATGTGATTACGGGAGTGATTAAAGCCAACTTCCCTGCGCGTGTTGCCTTTCGGGTAACGTCAAGAATCGATTCTCGAACGATTTTAGACAGTGGTGGTGCCGAGCAACTCATCGGGCGTGGGGATATGCTATTCACGCAAGGAAATGAGCTTATCCGCTTGCAGTGTGCTTTTGTTGACACTCCAGAGGTTGAAAAGCTCACGGACTTTATTGGCTCACAGCGTGCTTACCCCAGTGCACATCAATTGCCAGAGTATAAAGGTGAAGAACAAAAAAGCGGGTTGGACAACAATATCGATGATCGAGACCCGATGTTTAGAGAAGCAGCCGAGGTTGTGGTCAATGCCCAACAAGGTTCGGCATCTTTGTTGCAACGCAAGCTGAAATTAGGGTATAACCGTGCAGGGCGAATCGTTGACCAGTTGGAAGCCGCAGGCATCGTTGGGCCTTTTGAGGGTAGTAAAGCCCGTGAAGTTATGTTTAGAGACATTATCGCCTTACATGAATTTTTAGAGAATGAACAATAAGAATATCAAATCCGCCTTTGTCCTGTTTTTTATCGCATTTGTGGGGTTTTCCCAAAGCGAACAACGTGCGAGACAACTTTTGGACCAAGTCAGTGAGGTATATGCCGGTTTTGAAACCATGTCGATGACCTTTGCCTATCAGTTGGACAATGCTACCGAGGGAATTTCACAGAAAGAAGAAGGGACAATTCTTGTTGCCAATGACAAGTATAAGCTCACGATAATGGGAATCCAACAACTCTTTGATGGGACTTCCATTTATACGATTGATGACTTGAACGAAGAAGTAATCGTACAAGACGAATCGTCTTTAGACAACCCCCTCAACCCACTTGATATTTTTGAATTTCATAAAGAGGGTTATTTGTTGCGATGGGATATTGCGCAACGAGTATCGGGTCGTGATATTCGTTATGTCAAGCTCATTCCTACCCAAGCTGAAAGCCAATCCAAATACCTTTTACTTGGAATTGATACCGCTAGCAAACAGTTGTATAAAATCATTGATTTGGGGATCAATGGAACAGATACCACCTTTACGGTAGAAGAATTTGCTGCCAATACCCCGATTGCGCCCAAAACCTTTGTGTTTGACGAGGACAAATATGCAAACTACTATATCGATAGGTTTTAGATATGCCAGTACTTGATCGCTACATCCTTTTCTCTTTTCTGCGTACGTTTTTTAGCTTCTTCTTCATTTTGATGCTGATTTTCGTGGTGCAGACGGTATGGGTATTTATCGATGAGTTTGCTGGTAAAGGGCTGGACATTACCGTTTTATTGCGGTTTTTACTGTATTATTCTCCCAAATTAATTCCGCTCGTATTGCCATTAACGGTGTTGCTGGCATCCATTATGACCTATGGGAGTTTGGCAGAGCACTATGAGTTTGCTGCCTTGAAATCTGCTGGGATATCGCTTACACGTGCCATGCGCAGTGTGTTTGTCGTATCTGTGCTATTGAGTGGGATTGCCTTTTATGTCGCCAATACCTTAGTACCTTATGCGGAATTTAAATCCTATAACCTGCGAAAGAATCTGGCGAAAATCAAGCCCGCCTTGGCGATTTCAGAAGGGGTTTTTAACGATCTGGGAGAAAGCAATATCAAAGTTCAGGACAAATACGGCTCAAATGACCGCTTTTTAACCGATGTGATTATCCACCAAAAACAAGCTGACTTAAAAAATACTGTTGTTGTGAAGTCTGAAGAAGGAGAACTCAAGAATGCTGATTTTTCAGATGGGATTCAGTTGGTGTTAAAAAATGGCAATCGCTACGAAGAATTAAGACCCAAACGAGCTGATCGACGTAAAAAACGCTATCCCCATAGTCGAGTGTCATTTGGAACCTACACGATGAATATCGATTTACGGGATTTTAACAACGTTGACTTGAGTGAAACCAAGTACACCAACACCTATAGAATGCAAGACATCGACAAACTGAGTTTTAGCATCGACTCCTTGCAAGGCATTTACAGCAATGACAAAGTGAGCTATGCCAAAACAACCTATATACGAACAGGAGTTAAAGCAATTCACTCAACCGCTGAAGATGAAAAGGTCGTTTACAAAGGGCTTGTAGATCATGTTGCAAAATATCCTGTTTATGCAAAAAAGTCAATGAGCAGACAGGTCGAAAGCAAGCTCAATACGCTGGACTCCAACCTAGAAGCTCAAAAGAAAACCTTTTTCTTTAAAAAGAAGGTGATCAACCTTCACAAAATCTTGTACTACGACAAATTTACCATCGCTTTCTCTGTGTTGCTGATGTTTTTGATCGGCGCTCCACTCGGTGCCTTGATCCGAAAAGGAGGATTTGGCTTACCCGTAGTTTTGGCTTTATTGATCTTTTTGAGTTATCATTTTGCAGGGACATTCTTTAAAAACAGTGCTGAAGATGGGAGTATTACGCCATTTATGGGAACCACCTTTCCCACAATCGTATTGTTTGGGTTGTCGCTCATTGTCATTCGGCGCGCACGTGCAGACAAAGGAATGTTTGGGTTTAGCAACTTCACCGCAAAGTTTATGGAGCTTTGGCAGGTCTTTTTGCGCCAAGCATCATCTGTTCGACGTATATTTGCTAAAAATTAGCCCATGTCCGGTTCTGTACGATTTGATACTGTAGAAGATGCCATTGCCGATATTAAAAATGGCAAAATCATTGTCGTGGTCGATGATGAAAACAGAGAAAATGAAGGAGACTTTATTGCAGCAGCTGAGTGTGTCACCCCTGAAATGATCAATTTTATGGCGCAACACGGACGAGGACTAATCTGTACGCCAATCACAGAATCCTATTGTCGAAAACTCGACCTCTACCCCATGGTGAATAACAATACAGACCCGATGGGAACGGCTTTTACGGTTTCTGTGGATTTAAAAGGAAATGGCGTCACTTCAGGGATTTCAGCCGCAGATCGATCAAAAACGGTCAAACATTTGATTGATGAGCAAGCCAAACCAGAGGATTTTATACGTCCAGGACATGTGTTTCCATTGACTGCCAAAGAAGGTGGTGTTTTACGACGTACAGGACACACAGAAGCTGCAATAGACTTTGCACGATTAGCTGGATTTAAACCCGCAGGTGTTATCGTCGAAATCATGAATTCGGATGGAACAATGGCAAGATTGCCCGAACTACGTGTGATCGCTGATGAACTCCAACTCAAATTGGTTTCCATTGAGTCTTTGGTCGCCTACCGAATGAAGTTTGATAGTTTGGTGGAAAAAGTGGAAGACTATCCCCTAGAAACCAAGTACGGAACCTTTCAACTGCAAGCGTTTAAGCAAAATACAAACCAGCAAATCCATATCGCATTGACGCGAGGGAACTGGAGTGAAAACGATAAGGTACTCACCCGAATTCAGTCACTAAATATGACCCAAAATATTCTCCAATCTTTACAAGGAAATAACGAAAATGAGATGGATAATATATTTAAACAATTAATTGATAACAAATATTCTTGTATGCTGTTTATCAATAAGATAGATTCAATTAAATCTGTTGAGATTTTGCATGAAATCAAGCCAGACAGCGCGGAGAATTCAACGCCGACGATGGATGAGAAAGACTTTGGAATCGGTGCGCAAATTCTACATCAGTTAAAGATTCAAAAGCTCTCTCTATTGTCCAATAGCGATCAAATCAAGCGGGTTGGGTTGGCGGGTTATGGTTTAGAAATCGTGGAGTACGTCGGCTATTGAGAAAACCACAGTTTTAGCGCCATAAACACCACCATCAAAATCATAACGAGTTTGATAAACCCTTCCCCTCTATCGACAGAAAATCGAGAAGCAGTCCAAGCGCCAACTGAAGTACCAATAGCCAAAATCAAACCATATAGCCAGTTTACGTTTCCACTCAGGGCAAAAGTCGTCAAGGCACCTATGGTATAGATAAAGGCCACGCCAACTTTAGCCGCATTGACTCGAACGAGGTTCATACGATTAAAGATATTTAGGAAAAGCATGATGATAAAGCCGATACCAGCATTGATAAAGCCGCCGTATATGCCGATAAAAAAGAATGCGACTAAGCTGATCACTAGATGTTTTCCAGTGGTTCTCTCTTGGGATAAGTGGTCAGCCATTTTCGGTTTAAAAACCATAATCAGCACCACCATAATCATGATAATGGCAAGGATTCGATTGAAAACCGCTCCATCGATTTCAATGGCAATCCTTGCACCGAGTATAGCCCCAAACAGCGCAGAGACTCCCAAATAAATGCTAAAGGGATAGGTAACCACCTTCTTTGATGCGTACCCGATATTGGCCGAAAGAGTCGCAACAACAATGGCAATTCGATTTGTTCCGTTTGCCACGGCAGGAGGAAGCCCCATAAAAATCAAAAGAGGGAGCGTTAGCAGCGATCCGCCACCCGCAATGGTATTGACAAAGCCAGCAAAAACACCAGCACCGATAAGAAGAAGAATGTCGTAGGCGTTTTGCATATATGATTTGTAGTAAAGTTAGTCATAATTCAGCAAGCACAAAAAAAACCCAAGTGCAATTGCACCTGGTTTTTAACAGCGGATAAAGACAAAACCCGAAACTAAAGTTTCGGGTTTCTTTTGCGGAGAAAGAGGGATTCGAACCCCCGGAGGTGTGACCCTCAACGGTTTTCAAGACCGCCGCATTCGACCACTCTGCCATTTCTCCAATGGGTGCAAATATACAGCCCTTTTTTTTCTTACAAAACCCATTCAACCATAGATTCAACACGACAATTTGATATGTCTAGTTCTTTCGAAATAATGAATCTGATTTTAGATTTATTTAAAAGGGTGTTTTCTATTAACTTCGTTTATCTTTGTTTAACATATAATGAATATCCCAATGAAAAATTCAATTCTTCTCCATGCTTTGGTCGCCCTAGTCTTCACCTCATGTAGCACCTTACAATTTACTGGCAATCCGATTGTTCAGTTGGCTGTCCCATCTACTAAAATCGTGGATTGGGAACAAGTCAACGAGTGGCAACATGCAGACATCAAATCCGATAACTTTCCTGGCATGAGTGTTCGTAGAGTTTATGACGAACTTTTACAAGACAAAGAAGGGAAAACCGTAGTTGTCGCTGTGATAGACACGGGAATCGACATCAAACATGAAGATCTCAATGAGTCCATTTGGGTCAATGAAGATGAAGTTCCAGACAATGGCATTGACGACGATGGCAATGGTTATGTAGATGATATACACGGATGGAACTTTCTTGGGGATTCCCCTGGAGATCAATACGAACTGATTCGACTCTTAAAAACGGGGACTGATTTTGAGAACAAAGATCTCGCCATTGAAAAGTATGCGGAGATGATTTCCAAAGAAGGGGTAAAAGATAGCTTATCGCTGATAGAGAAAAACTTAGCAAGTGATCTCTATTATTATGAAAATGATGTCAAACAAGCAAAACAACTCGGTTATAATGCTCGTACGACTGGAGACGACCCAGATGACTTTTCACAACAGTTTTATGGTGATGGAAATGTAATGCCAAAAAGCGATGATGAGTTGCACGGCACTCATGTAGCTGGAATTATTGCGGGAGTCCGTAACAACAGCCTAGGCATGGACGGGGTTTCTTCAACTGCTAAAATCATGTGCTTACGTGCCGTTCCCAACGAAGGTGACGAGTATGACAAGGACGTTGCACTCTCTATCAGATACGCCGCTGACAATGGTGCGCAAATTATCAACATGAGTTTTGGGAAAGACTTCTCTCCGCACAGTGACAAAGTCAGAGAAGCAGTTGTGTATGCAGAGTCCAAGGGAGTCTTACTGGTCAATGCTGCTGGAAATGACGGTGCAAATATAGACGAAGTGTTTAGCTACCCGAATGACAACTTTCAAAACGAACCAGAAGTTTCATCTAATTTTATTACTATTGGCGCAATTGGCCCCGTTAAAAATCCATTGATGATTGCTCCTTTTTCAAATTATGGAAAGTACAATCTCGACTTGTTTGCACCTGGAGCAGTGATTTATGCCCCCGTGCCAAGCAATCAATACGAGGCCTTGAGTGGGACTTCGATGGCTGCCCCATCAGTTTCGGGGGTTGCTGCCCTTATTCTGTCTTATTATCCAAAGTTATCACCTAAAGCCGTACGGAAAGTGTTGATGGAGTCTGTGGTTAAAATCGACTATGAGTTAGAGCTGGGTTATGACCGCGTACAAACCACCATGGATGCCATTTCAAAAACAGGAGGGATTGTCAATGCATACAATGCACTACTATATGCGAGTGATCACTACAAGACTTTGCGTAAACTCTAAATGAATCGATGTGCAAATGGTGATCTCGTCATCATTGCTGATTGAGGTCGTGTAAGCTTGTACCACCAAGAACTTCTAAGGTCTTATCTCTGATCGTTTCAAACATGCCTTTGATTGCACAGTTTTTCTCGTCGCATTCCTCGCAGGATTGATAGTAGTTTAGCGACACACAAGGCAACATGGCTACAGGTCCGTCCATGATTCGCATAATCTCAACAATGTAAATCTCTTTTGGGTCTCGTAACAACAAAAAACCTCCCTCCTTTCCACGTTTACTGTATAAAATCTGATTGTTTCGAAGGCTACGCAATATACTCTCCAAAAACTTTCTTGGAATGTTTTCGTCTTGTGCGATTGAAGAAGTCAATATGGCTTTTCCCCCACTATTTTTGGAGATGTAAAGCAAGGCTTTTAAAGCGTATTTGCACTTTTTTGAAATCACAATCAAATATAAAACATAAAAATTTAATATAAATCCTACTAACTTGGTAGGATATTGAATTTAAACTGTATATTTGCAACTGAATTAACCAATAAAATGCTAGTAGAACGCATATTTTTAAAACCAAACACACAAAAGCAAAGCATCGGAAAGGAAAAGCTTTCAAGAAGCTTTATCAAATCGGTGAGTTGGCGTATCATTGGTACAATTGACACCATCCTCATCTCCTACTTTGTGACCGGACAGATTGACTTTGCCTTGTCAATTGGAATGATTGAACTCATTACCAAAATGGGGCTTTATGTTGTGCACGAACGTGCCTGGAATAGATTTTCATGGGGGAAAACAAAGAAATAGCCATCCTTGAGCGGGTTCAGTCTTTGAACGATGCAGTGAGTCAGTCAAAAGACTTATCCGATTTGTTCGCCATGGTTGCAGATGCAAAATTGGGAAAAACCTGCTTTTCCTCATCGCTTGGTCAAGAAGATCAGGTTTTGACAGATCACATTTTTAGAAATCAGATGTCTATTGATGTCTTTACCCTAGATACAGGGCGATTGTTTCAAGAGACCTACGACGTTTTGTCCACAACACAAAAAAAATACAACAAACCCATTCAAAGCTTTTTTCCAAATGATAAAGAGGTTGAAGAATTGGTTTCTAATCAGGGGATTAATGGCTTTTATGAATCGGTTCAAAATCGAAAAGACTGTTGTGCTGTTCGGAAAATCAACCCCTTACGGCGAGCACTCCAACCCTACTCCGTTTGGATTACGGGCTTGCGTAGTGAACAGTCGGCCAATCGATCTGGTTTTACAGTCTTTGCCTATGACTCCCAGTTTGATATCATCAAGTTCAATCCATTATTGCATTGGACATATCAAGAGGTTTTGGACTATATCGAGTCGTTCAATATTCCACAAAACAACCTACACCAACAGGGTTATATCAGCATTGGCTGTGCGCCTTGCACTCGAGCAATTACACAGGGTGAGGACCCACGTGCTGGACGTTGGTGGTGGGAATCCAGTCACAAAGAATGTGGCTTACACAAAACAAACAACTAAACGATGGACGTATTACAACATTTAGAAGAAGAATCCATATACATCATGAGAGAGGTAGCAGGTCAATTTGACAATCCCTGCTTGCTGTTTTCAGGTGGGAAAGACTCGATCACCCTTGTCCGCTTGGCTGAAAAAGCTTTTGCGCCCTCAAAAATCCCTTTCCCTTTGGTTCATGTCGATACGGGTCACAACTTCCCCGAAACCATAGCGTTTAGGGATCATCTTGTCAATTCACTTGGCGCCAAATTGATTGTTGGATATGTACAAGACGATATTGATGCTGGTCTCTCTCAAGACGAATCGGGTCGATATGCGAGTCGAAACTCTCTGCAAACCACGACTCTTTTGAATTTGATCGAAAAGCACAAATTCGATGCTTGTATTGGCGGAGCAAGAAGAGATGAGGAAAAAGCAAGGGCAAAAGAGCGTGTTTTCTCTGTTCGAGATGATTTTGGACAATGGAATGAAAAGCTACAACGCCCTGAGCTGTTTGACATGTTAAACGGAAACATTCACAATGGCGAAAATGTTCGTGTATTTCCGATTAGCAATTGGACAGAGCTAGACGTATGGAACTACATACAAAGAGAGCAAATA